>NZ_JAYJLP010000015.1:0-88111 GCF_051949055.1 Acinetobacter sp. Brlt_5 | reverse complement strand
AGATTATTTAAATTTAGGTGCTTCTATATTTCACTAAACTGATCTGATGTAGTGACGAGATTTTTCTGATTAAACAGATTTTTTTATTCAGCCTTTCTGTCCTGATGTAAAACTTAAAGCGGATGTTTCTGTTTTGTGGGTGATGAGGCTGTAAAAACCTAAAAGTGATATTTTTTAATCAGAACAAAGATAAAAATACAAAGAAAATGCAGTCCCATGACTACTTTTTAACCACAGATAGAAAGACAAACCAATAAGCATTGCCCTTCGATGATGGTTCAGCATTCGTTATTCAAGCCAGATTATGGAAAGGATTTTGGTTCAAAACTGAAGTAAAGAATTTTAAATGATTGAATCTTGGTAATTTTTATAGTTTTTTTATTGATCAGAATTTGGTGCGCCCGGCGGGAATCGAACCCACGACCCCAAGCTTCGGAAACTTGTACTCTATCCAACTGAGCTACGAGCGCGCGTCGCACATCATAACAAAAAAATGCACAAGGTAAAGCAACTATATATAAGTTCTTTATTTTTATGCTTATGCTTTAAGCAATCGTTCCAAATATACGATGCAGAATTCCCGGTAGATTACTTGGTTTATTGGGCAATATCGCTCACAATAGCCTCTCCCTACACCATGCGAGATTTTCATGACTGATGCATTGACGTTAAGAGACTTGTCTAAAACCTATCGCAATGGGTTTCAGGCCTTAAAAGGTATCAATTTGACTGTACCTGAAGGTGAATTTTATGCGCTGCTGGGTCCCAACGGTGCAGGCAAATCTACAACGATCAGTATCATTAGCTCCTTAACCAAGAAAACCTCGGGTACCGTGGAAATTTTTGGCCACAATCTGGATACCCATCCCTCTCAAGCCAAACAGTGTCTGGGCGTGGTACCACAAGAGTTTAACTTTGGTCATTTTGAAAAAACCTTTGATATTCTGGTGACCCAGGCCGGTTATTACGGTATTCCCAAAAAAGTGGCTCAGCAACGCGCCGAACTGTATTTAGAAAAACTGGGGCTGTGGGATAAACGTGCCACGCAAGCGCGAATGCTATCTGGCGGGATGAAACGCCGCTTGATGATTGCCCGCGCCATGATGCACGAACCGAAATTGCTGATTCTGGATGAACCGACCGCCGGGGTCGATATCGAACTGCGCCGCTCGATGTGGGATTTCCTGATTGAAATGAACAATAGTGGCACTTCCATTATTCTGACCACCCACTACCTGGAAGAAGCGGAAATGCTGTGCCGCCGGATTGCCATTATTGACCGCGGTGTGATTAAAGAAGACACCACCATGAAAGGCTTCCTGAACCAGCTGAATGAAGAAACCTTTATTTTCGATCTGGTTCAGCCCATTCAGCCCATTCATCTGGATATTATCGGGGTACGTTTTAATCTGGTCGATCCGCTGACCCTGGAAGTGACTATGGACAAGGCCCATACCGTGAATGAGCTGTTCCAGTTACTGGAATCACAAGGGGTACAGGTGCGCAGTATGCGCAACAAGGCCAATCGTCTTGAAGAATTATTTGTGAAGATGGTAGAGAAAAATCTTGCAGGAGTCGCGCAATGAACTTTAATCAATTAAGAGTTGCGCTGTATACGCTGGTTCATAAGGAAATCCGCCGTTTTATGCGGATCTGGCCACAAACCCTGTTACCACCGGCCATCACCATGAGTCTATATTTCGTGATTTTCGGTAATCTGGTCGGTTCACGTATTGGGGAAATGGGCGGCTTTAGCTATATGCAGTTTATTGTGCCCGGCCTGATCATGATGGCGGTCATTACCAATAGTTATGCCAACGTCTCCTCTAGTTTCTTTAGTGCCAAATTCCAGAAAAGCATTGAAGAACTGATCATGAGTCCGGTGCCATTACATGCCATTTTGTGGGGCTATGTGCTGGGTGGAGTATGTCGCGGCGTACTGGTCGGCATTATTGTGACCTTAATGAGCCTGTTTTTCACCGACCTATACATTACCAACTGGTTTGTGACTATTTATACCGTACTGATCACTTCATTATTACTGTCTTTAGGCGGTTTTATTAATGCCGTTTATGCCAAATCATTTGATGATATTTCCATTATTCCAACCTTTGTGCTAACACCGCTCACCTATTTAGGTGGTGTGTTCTATGCAATTAGTGCATTATCGCCGTTTTGGCAAAACCTTTCTTTAATTAACCCTGTGGTTTATATGGTCAACGCCTTCCGTTATGGCATTTTAGGACATAGCGATGTCAACGTGACCGTTTCCTTAGGCGTGATTACATTATGCTGTGCTGTGTTATATGGCATTGCCTATCATTTACTCTCCCGTGGTTCAGGAATGCGTGAATAATGAGCGTAGAAAATTCTTTATTGGGTAAAGACACTCAGTACCCTACAACTTATCAACCTGATGTGCTGTTTCCGATTGCGCGTGCTGAAGCGCGGGAAAAATATGCGCATGTGGCTGGTATTCAGCAAGGTAAAGACTGGTGGCATGTCTTTGAGATGTCCTGGTTAAATGCAGCCGGCGTTCCGCAAGTTGCTATTGGCCGGATTCACTTGCCTGCCACCTCACCAAATTTAATCGAGTCGAAATCTTTAAAGCTGTATTTCAACAGTTTGAACTTTAGCACCTTTGCTTCAACAGACGCGCTGATCAATACCGTCGAGCAGGATTTATCAGCCGCGGCACAGGCACAGGTCAATCTGGAACTGTTATCTGTCGATGATCTGGCAATTAGCCATCCTGAAGGCATATGTATTGATGACTTAAGCCCGACCCGACTGGAAAATCATCCGGATGCGTCCTTATTACAGCACGATGCCGAGCAAGACGAACAGGTCGAAGTGCAACTGTATTCACATTTACTGAGAAGTAACTGTCCGGTCACCAGTCAACCTGACTGGGGCACAGTTTTTATCCGCTATCAGGGTAAAAAACCTTGTTATCGCAGTATTTTGGCTTATATTATTTCTTACCGTCAGCATAACGGTTTTCATGAGCAATGTGTTGAACAGATGTTTGCCGACATCTGGCAGAACCTGAATCCTGAAAAACTGATGGTGTATGCCACCTATACACGTCGTGGCGGATTAGACATTAATCCATGTCGTGTATCGGATTTAACATGGATGCCTCGCCCTATTCGTTTAGCGCGACAATAAAAAAACATTGAGGTTAACAGATGCCATTTTTTGGTTTTATTCCTTCCGAGGAACTTTTAAATACCATTCAAACTGCGCAGCAGAAAAAAAATTCAAGCGAACCGCTGTATCCATTACGTGATAAAACAGCATTAATGATTAATGATGAAATCATTGATGCCATTTTAACCGAGCTTGTCCGCCGTTTCCCGCCAAGTGACAAACGCGATACTGCGGAAAAACTGGCCGGTTATGTCAAATCCACCGTAGCGGTGTTACTCAAGCAATTGTTGAGTAAAGCCTCGAACGATGTGGTCAAGCAATCAATTGAATTTTCTGAACGCAGCCTGTTTAAAGATGCAGACGGCAACACGCGTGTCGGTGAAAGTTTAGATGCCAGCCTGGTGACCAATCTAAAAAACACCTATGCCGAAATTAAAGCCGGCAAAGACATTAACAAGTCTGCTTTGGCCGAGTTGTATAAACAGTTTGCTGAAGCTACTGTGCGTCATTTTATGAATGACTTTAATAAAACCCTCGATTTGGGCATGATCAAACGTAAAGCAGCTGATATTGGCTCAGCTGCGGTTATTAAAGCTGTACATATTGCGGTGGATAAAATTATTCCAAATCTGACCAAAGATGAACTGGTCGCGCTGGCGGAATATCACGACACCCTGTTTCATGCCTAAGTAGAAACACCTTCAATAAACCTGACTCCGGTCAGGTTTTTTTATGCCACTTTTCCCGCAACATTTCTCTATAAAGAAGGGATGATGAAGCCCCGGTTGAACTTTGTTACAAACAGCGCGCATTTTTTAGACAGGCTTTGTCACTTTTTGTATATGCGCTTGCCTGTAGCGCCAGAATGAATGTTATCTTAATTGCCTGTGTGAACTGTCTTTTTAAATCGACACTTTTGCTCAACCTGTTTTAATTTTTAAACACCATCTGCTTTTTGTCACTAAATTGATAATACATTGGGAAATTGAACCAATATGTTGAATCGTTATTTCTATAAAAAATTACAGCGTCTTTCTTTACTTGTTGGTGCTCTTTCCTTATCCAGTGTTGTTCAGGCCAATGACTTCCTCAGCCATCCGGACTATCCAAACTTTAAGCAAAAAACCATGCAGCAGTATGGGCTCAGTTCCGAGCAAATTGATCGCGCCATGAGCGGTGCCAAAAATCTGCCGAATATTATCAACATCATGAATCGTCCCGGTGAAAGCAAACCGTGGTATGCCTATAAAACCAATTTTCTGGCTGAAAGCACCATTCAACGTGGTGTGCGTTTCAAACAGCAATATGCCGATACCCTGAATCGTGCCGAACAGCAGTTTGGCGTGCCGCAAGCGATTATTCTGGGGATTTTAGGCGTTGAAACCGGTTTTGGTTCCAATAAAGGCTCTTTTATTACCCGGGATGCGCTGGCCACTTTAGGTTTTGGCTATCCACGCCGGGCCGAATATTTCCAGAGCGAACTGTCTGCACTAATTGCCTGGAGCTATAAAGATGGTGTTGCCACCCATTCTGTGGTCGGTTCCTATGCCGGTGCAATTGGCTATCCGCAGTTTATGCCAAGCAATATTCCTAAATTTGGCGTCGATTATGATGGCAACGGACATATTGATTTAAGAAATTCAGCAGTAGATGCGATTGGTTCGATTGCCAACTATTTGGCCCAGCATGGCTGGCAGCGTAATCAGCCGATTGCATTCCCTGCTCGTTATAGCGGCTCAACTCCAGATGCAGTGATTGCCAAAGATCTAACCTTGCCTACCCCGTATGGTGTGCTGAAAAATCAGGGCATCAGTCCGCTGAATCCGATTGTGAAAATTGATGACCTCGATCTGGTCAATGTCATTCAATTACAAGAAAATTATGGTCCAATTTATTACATCACCTATCCAAACTTTCAGGTGATTACCACCTATAACCGCAGCCGTATGTATGCCACTGCACTCTGGTTATTGGGTACTGAAATTGTCAGTCGATAAGAACTTATTTTTACTCAAAAGTTACAAAGTCAAGATTTTTTTACGAGATTTTGCGCACAAAAACGACTTTTCGCACACTTTGTTACAATATTGGTTATTTTTTAACCAAAAGAGGTAAAAGTTTGGTATTTTTTGTCGTTATTTCCGTGTAAAGACTAGACACCTTTAGTAAACGATGAATATTATCCATTTCGTCAAATATGGTTGCAAAAGTGAAATAACAGGCATGATGTCTGCTATATCAACCACTTAGGGTTGATTCACGGCATCAAGCTGCAGGAGTTTTAAACATATGCATTCTTCAATTAAATATTTACTGGCGCTGTCGACGGTATTTACCTTAAGTCAGTCGCAAGCCGAAATGGTACAGTCATCATCGTTCAATAACGACAATGAAAGTTCTAGCCTGGCTGCCCGTGTGCTGAACAAAGAAGCACAAAGCTTTAATACTCACTTCTCTAATTTAAATAGCCTTTCAATTACAGAACGTTCTGGCGATAAAATCCGCCGCGAAACCATCGCTGCAAAAATTGAAATCCCAGAAGAAGAGCCTTCTGTCATTGAAAAGTTAAACACCGTAGCATCGAATACTGTTCGTAAGTTCAGCCAGACTGGTATGGCTTCCTGGTATGGTCGTCAGTTCCACGGTCGTAAAACTGCCAGCGGCGAAACATTCGACATGAACGCCATGACTGCAGCACACCGCAGCCTGCCACTGAACTGCTATATCCGTGTGACCAACAAGAACAATGGCAAAAGCGTAATCGTTAAGGTTAATGACCGTGGTCCATTCCATGGTAACCGTGTAGTTGACTTATCTTACGGTGCTGCGAAACGTTTAGGCATTACCAATGCCGGCGTAGCCAAAGTCAGCATTGAACGTGTAGATGGTCCAAACTCCTAATACCCGTTTAAGCTCCTGCACCATATGACCCAAAAGCCACCTCAGGTGGCTTTTTTAATGCCCAAATCCCGGGAAAGACGCTTACCTCCCTGCCCGTTTTTGGATTTTAAATACGCTGATCTGGTCATAAAATCGAATAATCCATTTTGAAACTACAAATTTGCATTCAATTCCACCCTTAGCGTGCTTTTATTCCTTTTTGAATCATAGGTAGCTTTTTATTTTTTTCTGCGCTTAAAACGCATCCTATGCGCATTTAGCCCTATTCCTTTATACAGGAATTTCCCTATTTCCCTCATTTTACGATTTTCAGGTATTTTTGCCGCCCCATTTTGACCGTTTTCCGCTTCTCGTTTATAGTGAGAACATTCTTGGAAACTCAGAAAAATAATGCAAAAGGAGTACTGCATGAAAACAATTTCAGAATGGCTGGATGAATATAGCGAAAGTCATCAAAACAAGACCAACAAACTGATTCACTGGGTCTGTGTACCGGCCATCTATTTTTCCATTATTGGCATCATTGCGCATTTCAGCGCCCTGCTCACTGCCCTGTTACTGGTGCTGGCCTTTATTTTTTATGCACGTCTGGATCTGGTACTGGCCGTGGCCATGGCAGCACTGACTCTGGTGATGGCCTGGTTAATCTGGATTTTACCGGTTGGCGTTGGTTTTTATATTGCACTGTTTGTTTTTGCCTGGATTGGACAGTTCTATGGCCACAAGGTGGAAGGCAAAAAACCATCGTTCTTTAAAGATCTGCAATTCCTGCTGATTGGACCGCTCTGGTGTATGGATGCCTATTTAGGCAAGATTTTACCGTCCTGGAAATCTCGCCAGCACACCACGCATTTGGATGTCCAAACTTAAATACGCTTAAACATCAGGAAGCATTTTGCTCCAGTGCTGGAGGGCTTATTGATAGATGCTTCCCTGATGCTTTAACCAGCCATCAACATGGCGTTTTTGCGGATCATGATGGGTCCAGTGAATCACGCCACCTTTGTCGGTATATTCATATTCACCAAAGAACTCGACAGTATCGCCTTTTTGCAGACGGTCGATGCGTGGAGCCAAATCAATATTGTGGGCAACCAGCAAGGTTTGCCCATTGCCAAGTTCCAGAATAAAACGCTGATGGCGCGAACCTTCATTGTCATCACTTAACAGAGCCACTACTGTACCAGTAGCTTGTATCTGTACATCATTTTTTCGTTGCTGAAAGGCTTGGGCAATTTTGGCGGTATCATCCTGAACGGGAGCTTGCAGTGTGGTTTCAGACTGCTGTTGAGTGAAGGTATTTGAACCGGAGTTTTGCGGTTGTAGGTCGATACCTAAATAAGCCGCAACCAGCAGCGCAATTACTGCGCCAATGCCCATATTGGTTTTCTTCGACATTGTTCTTCCTGTTGTTGTCTTGGTCATAAAAAAAGCCCCGAAACGGGGCTTTTTCGCAAAATAAATTATTTTGCAGCAGCTTGAGCAGCAGCAACTTCTTCTGCGAAGCTCATTTCTGCTTTCTTCTCAATACCTTCACCTACTTCGAAGCGAACGAATTGAGCAACAGTTGTGTTAGCAGCTTTCAATGCATCAGCAACTTTCTTCTCGTTGTCGATTACGTACATTTGACGCTCAAGAACAACTTCGTTCAGGTATTTTTCAACCGAACCAGTTACCATTTTTTCAACGATGTTCGCTGGCTTACCAGATTCGATTGCTTTTGCTTCAGCAATTTCTTTCTCTTTCGCGATCAGCTCAGCAGGAACCTGTTCAGCAGTTACTGCAACCGGGTTGAACGCAGCAACGTGCATTGCAATACCTTTACCAGTTTCAGCTTCACCTGTGTAAGCAACAACAACACCGATTTTCAGACCGTGTTTGTAAACTGCAAGGTTTTCACCTTCAATGATTTGCGCACGACGAACTTGGATGTTTTCACCAATTTTTTGAACAAGAGCAATACGCGCTTCTTCAACAGTTTGGCCATCTTCAAGTTTCAGTTCAGCAATTTTTGCAGCGTCAGTTTCGCCAGCAGCAAGTGCAGCAGCAGCAATTTTCGCAGAGAAGCCAGCAAAGTTTTCGTCTTTAGCAACGAAGTCAGTTTGGCAGTTTACTTCTAGAAGGATTGCTTTGTTACCTTCTTGAGCGATTGTGATCGCACCGTCAGCAGCAATGTTACCTGCTTTTTTAGCAGCTTTTGCTTGACCAGATTTACGAAGGTTGTCAATCGCTAATTCGATGTCACCACCCGCTTCTGTCAAAGCTTTTTTACATTCCATCATTGCTAAACCAGTACGGTCACGCAATTCTTTAACCATGCTTGCAGTAATAGCAGTCATGTGAATCTCCTAATTCGGTAGAAAATGAATTCTTTTTAGAACAGAAACGGCCCAGAGGATACTCATGGGCCGCCTGCATACATGACGCTTACTTTGCCACCATCACATGTCGCAAAAATGACAAGCTTGCGTCAAAAACGCATTAAGCCTCAGAAGCTGGAGCTTCTTCGCCTTTCGCTTGAGCATTTGCTTGGGTTTGAGCGTACTCTTTACCAGCAATGATCGCATCAGCCATAGCAGAAGCGTAAAGTGTTACTGCACGGATCGCATCGTCGTTACCCGGAATAACGTAGTCTACGTTGTCTGGGTTAGAGTTTGTATCAACGATACCGATTACAGGAATACCTAGGTTTTTCGCTTCTTTGATCGCGATTGCTTCGTGGTCAACGTCAATTACGAATAATGCGTCAGGTAAACCACCCATGTTTTTAACGCCGCCTAAAGCACGTTCAAGTTTTTCCATCTCACGGCTACGCTCTAAAGCTTCACGTTTAGTCAGCTTAGCGAAAGTACCGTCAGTGGATTGAGTTTGAAGATCTTTTAAACGGTTGATAGATTGGCGAAGTGTTTTCCAGTTCGTCAACATACCACCTAACCAACGGTGATCTACGTATGGTTGACCAGCGCGTTGAGCTTGTTCACGGATGATGTTAGAAGCAGCACGTTTAGTACCAACGAACAAAACTTTGTTCTTTTTGCTTGCTAATTGGTTAGCGAAGTTCAAAGCATCATTTAACGCAGGAACAGTGTGCTCAAGGTTGATGATGTGAATTTTGTTGCGCGCGCCAAAGATGTATTGACGCATTTTTGGGTTCCAGAAACGAGTTTGGTGACCAAAGTGCGCGCCAGCTTGTAGAAGGTCGCGCATGCTTACGTTGTAATCTGCCATTTTCTTTACCTTAAAGTTTGGGTTAGGCCTCCATATATCCGCATTCTCCACCCCAAAGGGCACCCAGAGTAATGTGACGATATATGTGCGGATTTTGTTGCCCCATCGCACAATGCCCGCGAAATTTATTCACGAAAAAGCATTTGATAAAATGGGCGGCTATTTATACCATAGTCACATATAAATTTCCAAAAGTTTTTAGAGATCATGAACAGTACTTATCAAGCGCCTCGTCGATTAATTAAAACCGCAGATGAAATTGAGAAAATGCGGGTAGCGGGACGACTGGCAGCGGAAGTTTTGGATATGATCAAGCCACATATCAAACCGGGTGTAACCACACTTGAGCTTGATACGATTTGTCACGATTATATTGTCAATGTACAAAATGCCATTCCAGCCTGCCTGGGCTATGGTGCAGCCCCAGGTCGTCCGGCCTTCCAGCATACCATCTGTACTTCGGTAAACCACGTGGTGTGTCACGGTATTCCATCTGAAAACAAGACATTGAAAAAAGGCGATATCCTGAATATTGATGTCACAGTCATTAAAGATGGCTACCACGGCGATACCAACATGATGTACGTGGTGGGCGGCGAAACTTCTATTCTTGCCAACCGTCTATGCAAAGTAGCACAGGAAGCTATGTACCGCGGTATGGAAGTTGTAAAACCAGGTGCGACCATTGGTGATATTGGCCATGCCATTCAGAAATATGTCGAATCTGAGCGCTTTAGTGTGGTGCGCGAATATTGCGGTCATGGCATCGGTACCACTTTCCATGACGAACCACAAGTGCTGCACTATGGCCAGCCAGATACCGGTATGATTTTAGAAGAAGGCATGACCTTTACCATTGAACCAATGGTGAATGCAGGTGTTTGGCAAACCAAATTACTGGGCGACAAATGGACTGTGGTGACCAAAGATCACAAACTTTCAGCGCAATATGAACACACTATTTTAGTGACTAAAGACGGTCTGGAAGTCCTGACTGCACGCCCTGAAGAAGACCTGTCACGTTTCCAGTCTTAAGCTGTCATTGGCGTAAAAACTAAAAAAATTGTCAGAAAGGTCACATTTATGTGGCCTTTTTTACAGCTTAAAACTCAAAATTAAAATATATTAATCAATAACTTAAATTAAAATTTAGGCTTTATCCCTAAAAACCGTATCACCATTTCTAGCTACACAAGTCATAAACAAGTCACAGAGCAGCAAACTTATTTCAAGAATGTTACAAATGTAATAAAACAATCTTCTTCAAAAACAACAGTCTTGCTTTATCTAACTATTAAATAATGGCCCTTATAAAAACGAGCAACAAATTGGACATGGAGTCCCTTATATATGAAGAAGACCTTATTATTTGCCAGCACGCTGTTGGCCTTACCTGCTGTTTCTTATGCCTCACCGTATTTTAGCCTGCAAGATGGTGATGGATTTAAACGCTTTTCTGTATCGGTCGGTGCTTTACATGTCATGCCACAAGGTAAAGCCCAACCTTTCCGAGTTAACACATCGGTTAAAGAAGGTGAAACTGCAAAAGTTGGAGATATCAAAGCACAAACGGTGCTCGACAATATCAAACCAGGAAGTAGCGTCAATCCTTTCTTAAAGGCTACTCTTGATGGGCTAGCTTTAATTAATGCTGATGTCGCCTCAGCACTGAGTGGAACTGCTGAAATCCGTGGACTCAGTCAATGGGATAATCCAGGTACGGGTTTAGAAGCCGATGATGTCACCACATTGGGCATCATGACCAATTACTTTTTTACCGACAATATTTCTTTTGAAATGAAAGCTGGTATTCCGCCTAAAGTCGATTTACAAGGTAAAGGAAAAATTTATGCACCTTTTTCAGCAACTGCAACACCTATGGGCGGAGCTTTAGGAAATTTAGAGCTTGAAAATGATATTTTCATTACCGATCTAGAAGCGCATGGTCCTGCGGCATCAGCACGCGCCTGGACACCGGCATTTGAGTTTCAGTATCACTTTGGCAAAACCGGTGTGAATAAATTCCGCCCTTATGTCGGCCTAGGTTTAATGTATGCCTACTTTAACGAACTGGAAATTAACCCGCGTACCGAACAGGATCTGATTGCCGCCGGTCATATGATTGCCAATATCAAACAGGGGCAAGCCGGTGCATCACTGGAAGGCACACCTAGTAATGCCAATCCGAAAGTCGAACTTGAAGCCTCGGATACGTTCGCACCGGTAGCAACAGTTGGTTTCACCTATGACTTTAATGAAAAATGGTTTGCGGTTGGTTCGCTGTCCTATGCACATCTGCAAAATGACACCACCATTACCGTGACCGATGCCACACATGGCGAACTTATTCGTTCTAAGGCCGATATTGAAGTGAATCCGATTCTGGCCTATGCCGGTATTGGTATCCGTTTCTAGGCTTCAATTTTTTAGTCCATCATCAGGCAGCCTTTCGGGCTGTCTTTTTGATGCAGCCATAAAAAAATTTTATCTTTTATTTAATTTTTATTCTATCGCCTCCCGCGCAGCAATCTACTAACATAAGCAGGTCTTTCCTGGCTGCCGGACTTTTTATGTCAGATACCCGTTTTTCCAAAGCCCTGATTTATATGCTGATGGGAAGTGCCATTATTCTGGCGCTGTCATTGGGGGTACGACATGCCTTTGGCCTGTATCTGGTGCCAATGAGCCATGAATTTGGCTGGGGGCATAATGTCTTTAGTCTGGCTATTGCCATGCAAAACCTGATCTGGGGTGCGGTACAACCAATTACCGGCGCCTTTGCCGACAAATATGGCAGTAAAATTGTGGTCGCTGTTGGTGGTACCTTATATGCACTGGGTTTATTGCTGATGGCGGTCAGCTCGACCGGCTGGCTGCTGAATTTAAGTGCCGGTTTAATTTTAGGTCTGGCGCTCTCTGCCACCTCTTTTCCGATTTTACTGTCCGCAGTTGGCCGTGCAGCCCATCCTTCAAAACGCAGCCTGGCAATGGGGATTGCCAGTGCAGCGGGTTCTTTCGGTCAGTTTATTATGCTGCCGACCACACTGCTGTTATTGCAGAATTTAGGCTGGAAAGGTGCACTGGTGGTTAGCGCCATTCTAATGACCTTGCTAATTCCTTTGGCATGGACCTTAAAAGCACCGATGTATACCGCCCCGAATGCAGCGGCCAACAAACCGCAACCGGCGTTAACATTTAAGCAGATTCTGGTGATTGCCAAAAACCACAAGCCGTTCTGGTTTTTATCGTTGGGCTTTTTTGTCTGCGGCTTTCAGGTGGTGTTTATTGGTATTCATTTGCCGGGTTATTTAATTGATCATGGGTTTAATGCCACCACTGGTACCATCTTCCTGGCCTTAGTCGGTTTATTCAATATTGTCGGCACCTATACGGCTGGCTGGCTGGGCGGCCAATATTCCAAACCGCATTTACTGATGTGGCTGTATGGCTTGCGTGGTCTTGCCATTATCGCCTTTTTACTGTTACCGCTCAGTACTTGGACAATTTATGGCTTTGGTGTCATTATGGGACTGTTATGGTTATCGACCGTGCCACTGACCAATGGCATTGTAGCCAATATGTTCGGGGTGAAATATCTGACCATGCTCAGTGGGATTGTATTCTTCACCCATCAGGTTGGTTCGTTCCTCGGTGGCTGGCTGGGTGGCCTGAACCATGACTTAACCGGTAACTATAATGCCATCTGGATGTTCTCGATTGCGCTAAGTGCTTTTGGCGTCTGGGTACATTTCTTTGTGAATGAACAGGCGGTGGTGCATGACTAATTCAATGTCGCTGTTAAAAATTCTGATTGGCCTGTGCATCATCAGCTTTTTTATTTTATCGCTGCTGTTATGGATGCAAACGCCACAACTATTCGAATATTTTAATCAGGCGTTTTGTGCACATTGATGTTTAAAAACCCGCAGCATCAACAGCAAATTCCGAAACAGCAAATTCAGTTATTTGGTTTGCTGTTTTAATCGCAGATTCAAATCCCAAGTGCAACACATTTGTAGTTAGTTGAAAAAGTTAGGTGTATTCATAGAATCATTATGACTTTTTCAACTCGCAATTGGAAAGCACACAATGAAGAAATACACCCAACTTTCTCAAGATGAAAGATACGAAATTTATGCTACTTTGAAAAGTAAAAGTTCAATCGCTACCCTTGCTCGGGAGTTAGGACGTTCACGATCAACCATCTACCGTGAATTAAAAAGAAATATTGGGCAACGTGGATATAGAGCTCAACAGGCAGCTAAATTTGCAAGTCAAAGACGGTACTGTCCTTCATCATCAATGACAGCATTTGCCTTCGCTTATATTGATTATTTGATTGGTTTGGACTGGTCACCCGAACAAATTTCAGGTGCTTTAACACAACGCGGTTGGCTGGATGTACCTTCACATGAGTGGATTTACCAGTACATTTATCAAGATAAATCAAAAGGCGGTAAACTTCATCTACACTTAAGGCATCAGAAGAAATATCGAAAACGCGGTTACAAAAACACGGATCGTAGGGGGCAAATCATTGATAAAACAAGTATTCACTGCAGAGACCAGGTCATTGATCAACGACAACGTTTAGGAGATTTCGAAGGTGACACGGTGATTGGTAAACATCATAAAGGTGCTTTATTGACTCTCGTTGATCGAAAGAGCCTGTATGTACATATTGTTCATTTAGGGTCAACGAGAGCATCCTCTCAAACGATTACTTGTGCATTAGATCGTTTACAAATGAGCCATGCTTATAGTGTGACATTTGATAATGGAAAGGAATTGTCCGAACACAAAAGAATTACTGATGCTGGGATGGAGACGTATTTTGCTGATCCTTACAAGTCTATTCAGCGAGCTAGAAATGAAAATACGAATGGTTTAATCCGTCAATATCTGCCAAAATCATCATCGTTTGATGACGTGTCAAACGAACAAATAGAACAGATAGAATTTGCACTCAACCATCGTCCTAGAAAAACACTAGGTTGGTATACACCGAGTGAAGTTATGGCTGGTTTTTATACTGTTGCACTTGCCGCTTGAATCCGCCAACCATAAAAAACCCGCAAACTGTGTTTACGGGTTTTTCAGTATGAGCAACCGCTTAGAACAGACGGTTCATACCATTTAAGGTCGCCACACGATAGGCTTCTGCCATCGTTGGATAGTTAAATGTGGTTTCCACAAAATACTTGATGGTATTGTTCGGGCTGTTCATCACCGCCTGACCAATGTGAATAATTTCTGCCGCGTTATTCCCGAAGCAATGTACACCCAATACTTCTAAAGTTTCACGGTGGAACAGAATTTTCAGTTCACCAACCGTATCACCGGTAATTTGCGCACGTGCCAGATGACGGAAAGAAGCCTGACCCACTTCGTACGGAATTTTCTCTTCGGTCAGTTCCTGCTCGGTCTTACCAATTGAAGAAATTTCCGGAATGGTATAAATACCGGTTGGAATATCAGTCACCGGTGCCACATTTTCTTCGCCACTCATGTTGGCCCCTGCACAGCGACCCTGGTCATAGGCAGCAGACGCCAGAGATGGCCAGCCAATCACGTCACCAGCAGCGAAAATATTTTCTACTTCAGTCTGATATTGCTCATTTACCGTCAGCTGACCGCGGCTGTTTGGTTTCAGGCCGACATTTTCCAGACCCAGGCCATCGGTATTGCCTGAACGGCCGTTACACCACAAGATGGCATCGGCTTTGATTTTCTTGCCGCTTTGCAAATGCAGCACCACGTGATCATCAAAGGTTTCTAAATGATCAATCTGTTCATTGTGACGAATTAACACACCCTGTTCACGCAAGTGATAGGACAAGGCATCGGAGATTTCATCATCCAGATAGCTGAGCAATTTATGCTGGGTGTTAATCAGGTCGACTTTATGGTCCAGACCAATGAAGATCGAGGCATATTCACAGCCAATGACACCGGCACCATAAATGATGATTTTCTGAATCGAGAAATCCAGATCCAGAATCTTGTCTGAATCGAATACACGTGGATGGTTAAAATCTAAAATTTCCGGACGATACGGACGCGAACCGGTTGCAATCACCAGCTGTTTAAAAATCAGGGTTTCCTTAATGCCTTCCGGACTGAATACCAGCACGGTATTTTTGTCCTGCACATAAGCACGACCGTGATAGATATCAATTTTATTGCGGTCATAGAAGCGTGAGTGAGTATCGACCTGCTGCTGAATCACTTTATGTGCATTACGCAGCACCTGTTTCATGGTGAACTGTTTCCAGTCGCCCACTTTCTGGAACATCGGATCACGCTGGTAACGGATAATACTGGATACCGTCTGACGCAGCGCCTTACTTGGGATTGTGCCCACGTGAGTACAGTTACCGCCGAGTTGCTCACGCATATCCACCACAGCAACACGCATGCCTGATTTGGCAAGTTTCATTGCTGCGCCTTCACCTGCAGGACCAGAACCTAAGACCACCGCATCATATTTAACGAAAGTTCCGGCAACCACCTCTTTTTTACGTGGCATTCAACGCTCCTTAAACTAATCTATTCTGTTTATATCTCATATGCATATTATGACTGAAAACATCATGATTTTCTGTATTTACCTAGCATATATTGCGTGATAGCCACATTTTTTAAATGAATATCGTTTTTTTCCTATTTGCACCCAAGTCCGTTATAATGGAGGCGCTATTTTTCGAATATCTCCCCCGTCAAAACAGTGGAAAAGTTGAATATGTCTGAAAACCGTAAACCAGAACAGGGTGTTAAACTTCGTGGCGCAGAAAAGGTCGCTCGTATTCCTGTAAAAGTTGTGCCTACGGTTGAAACGCCGCGCAAACCGGACTGGATTCGGGTCAAGATGGCGGCGCCAGAAGAAGTTCAACGGATCAAATCGACACTGCGTCAGCAAAAACTGCATACCGTCTGTGAAGAAGCAGCCTGTCCGAACCTGCCAGAATGTTTTGGTGGTGGTACTGCAACCTTTATGATTATGGGTGATATTTGTACCCGTCGCTGTCCGTTCTGTGACGTTGCCCATGGTCGTCCGAATGCACTTGATCCGGATGAACCGCGTCATATGGCAGAAACCATTGCCAACTTAGGCCTGAAATATGCGGTCATTACCTCGGTAGACCGTGATGACCTGCTTGATGGCGGTGCACAGCATTTTGTTGACTGTATTAAAGAAGCGCGTGCCTTAAGTCCGAATACCCTGCTAGAAATTCTGGTTCCGGATTTCCGTGGCCGTATGGATATTGCGCTGCGCATTATGACTGAATGTCCGCCAGATGTGTTTAACCACAATATTGAAACCGTGCCACGTTTATATAAAGCCATGCGTCCGGGTTCAGACTATCAGCACTCTTTAAACCTGCTGAAAATGTTTAAAGAATATTGCCCGGAAATTCCAACCAAGTGTGGCCTGATGGTGGGTATTGGTGAAACTGAAGAAGAAGTGATTTCATTATTGGATGATCTGAGAGCACATGATGTAGATTATGTGACCATTGGCCAATATTTACAGCCATCAAAACAGCACGCACCAATTGACCGCTTTGTAACACCAGAAGAATTTGAGCGTTATGCAGAACATGGCCGCAAACTGGGCTTTAAAAATATCTGGTCTGCACCAATGGTGCGCTCAAGTTATTTTGCAGACCGTCAATACTACGGCGAGCCAGTTCCAGCAGTACGTCGCAAGACTGATCCTGCCAAGAAAATTAGTGTACAAACCATCGAAGCATAAGCTGAGAAAACTAAGCTGAGAAAACAAGGCCCCGGATTCGGGGCTTTTTTACAAGGTCATCTTTTACTTAAATTTTTACATCGTCCTCGGATCAGAATTTTTAGCCCAGAGAGATCATCTGTTTCCTCTTAGATCCAAAGACGGCTCATCTTTAAAAAACACCCCATTTAAACCAGAAGTAAATTTCTATCATTCTTTTACCTAGCTGCTAAACCCTTACTTATCTTCACATTTCGTTGCGCGTTTTTACTTGAATAGCGATCATTTTTCAACCAATCTTCATCCATAGAGTTTGTTTTTAGCAATCGTTTTGATGGTCTTGATATTTAAAAAAACGATACCGAAGTTCCAAGAACAGCCTTCACCGGATGACTTCAGACAAAATGAAGCAGCATTTCTTTCATTTTTCCTTGCAGGCACGGTGATGCTGTAGCAGCCGGGAGAAATACAATAATGCTTTTTATACTCAGTATCGTCATTCTTGTTTTTACACTGTGGGCGATTTTCTATTTTCAGCTGTCGCGCAACAGCGGTGCCATGACCCTGATTGCGGTCAGTATTGTCTCTGCCTTTATTAATCCCTGGTCCTTAATTTTAGGTATTCCGTTAATTGTGCTAAGCATAATTGTGATGGTGGATGCCTTGCGCATGAAAATCATCACCCAGCCCGCCTATAAGGCTTTGTCACAAGCCATGCCAAGCATGAGCAGCACCGAGCGTGAAGCGCTGGATGCCGGCACCAGCTGGTGGGAAAAAGAGCTGTTTATGGGCGCACCCAACTGGGATACCTTTGAGCAATACCCTTATCCTACGCTCAGTGAGGAAGAACAATCCTTTTTAGACAATGAAGTGGAACAGCTGTGCAGCATGCTGGATGAATGGGAAATCCATCATAAGCACAAAGATTTATCTCCTGAAACCTGGCAGTTTATTAAAACCCATGGATTTTTGGGCCTGATTATTCCCAAGGAATACGGCGGCAAGGCTTTCAGTTCTTTTGCGCAAAGCCGGATTATGAGCAAAATTGCC
This sequence comes from Acinetobacter sp. Brlt_5, assembly GCF_051949055.1. NCBI lineage: Bacteria > Pseudomonadati > Pseudomonadota > Gammaproteobacteria > Moraxellales > Moraxellaceae > Acinetobacter > Acinetobacter sp. Brlt_5. The sequence continues at coordinate 70,044 of NZ_JAYJLP010000015.1, read as the reverse complement.
TCACGCTCCCTAACCGCCGCGGTCAGCTGTATGGTGCCCAATTCCTTAGGCCCGGGTGAGTTGCTGCTGCACTACGGTACCGATGAGCAGAAAAAACGTTACTTGCCCGGTCTGGCCAAAGGCGAAGAAATTCCCTGCTTTGGGCTGACCAGCCCGGAAGCCGGCTCCGATGCCGGTGCCATCCCCGATACTGGCGTGGTCTGCTATGGCCAGTTTGAAGGCCGGCACGTACTGGGTCTGAAAATGAATTTCTCCAAACGATGGATTACATTGGCACCCATTGCCACCGTGATTGGTCTGGCTTTTAAACTGTATGATCCGGACGGTTTACTCGGCGATAAGACTAAAACCGACTACGGCATTACCTGTGCGCTGCTGCCGGCCAATCACGCCGGAGTGAAAGTCGGGCCGCGCCATCATCCCGGTTCACCATTTATGAATGGCACGGTCGAAGGTCAGGATGTGTTTATTCCACTCGACTGGATTATCGGTGGTGTGGAAAATGCCGGTAAAGGCTGGCGCATGTTAATGGAATGTCTGGCCGTCGGTCGCGGGATTTCCTTACCGGCACTGTCAACCGCTGCCGGGGAAATGACCTATTTAAATGTCGGTGCTTTTGCGCGAATCCGCCAGCAATTCAAGTTGTCGGTGGGGAAATTTGAAGGCGTACAGGAAGTCACCAGTGATATTGCCAGTGAAACCTATATGCTGGAAGCCTTTCGCTATCTGGTGACCTGTGGACTGAATCAGGGCGGCAAACCTGCCGTGATGACCGCGATGGCCAAGTACTATGCCACAGAGTCTATGCGCCGTGTGGTTAATCATGGTATGGATGTGGTCGGTGGCCGCGCCATCCAGTTGGGTCCACGGAACTTTCTGGCGCTGACCTATCAGGCCATTCCAGTTTCCATTACCGTTGAAGGGGCCAATATTTTAAGCCGCTCGCTGATGATTTTTGGCCAGGGTTCGATGCGTTGCCATCCGTATTTGTATGAAGAATTACAACTGCTACAAGCCCCTGATAAAGATGCCGCGCTGACACAATTTAATGAACTGTTCTACCATCATCTCGGTTATACCTTTAACCGGACTGCGCGCGCATTTGCCTTTGGCTGGTTTGGCGGTTCATCCGATGCTCCGCAACAAGCCGATGAATTTAGCCGGCCTTATTACAAAACCATCAACCGTTTTAGTGCGGCCTTTGCCCTGACTGCCGATATGTGTCTGGGTTTATTGGCCGGTGATATTAAACGCAAGGAAATGCTGTCCGGACGCCTGGCCGATATTCATGCGCAGCTGTTTATTGCCACCGCCATCTTAAAATACTATGCACATGGGCAAAAAACCGCAGATGAGCAACTGCATGCGCAACTGGCTTTAGACAAAGCACTGTTTAATGCACAAGAAGCCTTCTTTGGACTGTTCAATAATTTCCCTATGCAGCTGGCGGCTGGCGTCGTGAAATTGATCTGCTTCCCGTGGGGCCGTGCCTTGCAGCCACCAAGCGATCAGCTGAAACGTGATGTGGCCATGAGCATGATGCAGGACAATGCTTTTCGCCAGCAGCTGAAACAGCATGTTTTCTATAACACGGACCCGGACGATGTCTTTGGCCGGATGGAAAGTACCTTCCAGAGCTTAACCGAGATTGAACCGCTGTGGGATCGCTTTAAAAAAGCTGAAGCCAAAGGCAGTTTTGATGGCCTCAGTTTTGAAGAACACATTGCCGATGCCCTAAATACCGGCGCGATTCAACCCGAAGAAGCTAGCCAGCTACTCAGTTATAACGCGCAGCGCTTTGACAGTATTTTGACCGATATTTTCGATATGCAGCTGGAACAGACCCTGCCACTAGACAATCCGCATTTAATTGAACCTTTAGGTGTCGATACGGAAGCTCATCCTCCGGCAACTTCAGCAGAACCGAAAACCGGTGGCACCGCACAACTGGCCACAGATCATCATAAAGAGGATCCGGAACCGTTTATCCGTTTTTAGTTATATGCTGAATATTGAAGAAAGTGGCTTTCGGGCCACTTTTTTTATGGACTGGAGACGAGGCTTCTAACAGGCATTCTACGACCATCTTCCAATGGTATAGACTGCATAAGCCGTTAAGCTACATCGAAAACAATATTGAGGGAAACAAGATGTCACAACAAGATTATGACAATGGTTTAAAAGTACGTACAGAAGTCATGGGTGAAAGTTTTGTGAAACGTGCGCAGGACAATACCGTGCCGTTTACCCAGCCTTTGCAGGACTGGATTAATGAACATGCCTGGGGTTCTACCTGGCAACGTGAAGATGTATTGCCGCGCAAATATCGTTCACTGGTGACAATTGCCTTTTTAACTGCGCTCAAAAGCCCGACTGAATTAAAAGGTCATGTACGCGGGGCTTTAAATAATGGCGCGACAGTGGAAGAAATTCAGGAAGTACTACTGCATAGCCTGCCCTATTGCGGCGCACCGGCCACGCAAGAAGCCTTCCGTGCAGCGTTAGAAGTCATTCAGGACTATCAGGCCAACGCGTAAATTTCGGACGAGTTTAAATCCAGTACACATTAAAACTGTAAAAGAATTCACTGACCTCAAAACGTACCTGATAACCAAGCTGGGTCAGTTCGGCAGAGAGATTGCGAATTTCTTCCAAAGGCAAATGTTTGGGCAATACCGTAAATACTGCAGTGTTGCCCTGCTTGGCATTCTCTTCAATTAAACTGGCTAAACGCGCTTTATACAGGTTGATGTCCAGATTGGCATGCGCCGAAAGCACTTTTGCATCTTCTGCGGTTAGAAAGTTCACCATTTTTTTCTTCTCTTTTTTTGTTCCGTTGTATGGGTCTAACTTAAAAAATGCTACGGCTCCGCTCAACTCTATTTTTGTAAGTAATTTAAATTAAAGATGAATTGGTTTACATCGACTGCTGTTATCCATCCTCTGATAAATCAAAAACTCCCTTATCCTGGTTTTCTCTCTAAGTCATAACAGACGCAAACAAGGAATATTTAATCTTCATTTTATAATTAACGCATGATCAGGTTCTGAGAGGTAAAAGAGATTAAATAACTTAGGCTATTTTGATATATGGGTTCCGTTAAACTTCCATCGTTATTACCTAACTCTCTCCTGCTCAATTTTATATTTCAAAGCGGATATTTGATTGTTCTATCTATGAGCCATAAAAAACGGAGCCGATTTGCTCCGTTTTTCTCTTGAGTTTTATAGGTTCAAGACCATTATTTTTTAGCCTTCCATGCACTTTGTACCTGGCTGGCAACTTTTGGATAATCCAGAATAAAACGCATATGCGACTCTACCCCGGTTTTTAAGGTTTTATCATCGACAATAAAGTACGGGTTATGGTTCGGTGCGGCTTTACTCATATCCTGATCAGCTGGTGTCGCACCCAGGAATACAAATAAAGATGGCATCAGCTGGCCATAATAAGAAAAGTCTTCACTGGCGCTCTGGTTATGTTCTAAAACATGCGCCTTACCTTCACCCGCGGCCTGAATTAAAGATGGCGCCATCAATTCAGTCAGGGTTTTACCATTGGTTGTGACCGGTGCATACGGTGAAATTTCTACTTTGGCTTTTACATCATTGGCTTGCGCGGTGTGATTAATCATGGTTGGCAGGTTTTTGTAGATGCTTTGACGGATATCTTCATGGTTGGAACGAATGGTCCCGATCATTGACACCTGTTCAGGCAAGATATTACCACTGGTACCACCCTGAATCTGCCCGATACTGACCACGCCCATGCCTTTACTCAAGTCAGCACGACGAGACACCATAGTCTGTAAATTCTGGATAATATCGGCCGCGGCGACAATAGAATCACGTCCTTTCCACGGCATGGAACCATGTACCTGCTGACCGGTTAAAGTCACGCGGATTCCATCGGCACTATTTAAAGCCGCACCATCTTTATAGAAGATATTGCCACTTGGCATACCCGCCATCACGTGCATCCCAAAAATCACTTCAGGTTTTGGATTATTCAGTGCGCCATCGGCAATTATTTTACGTGCACCGACCTGATCACCATTCAGGAAGTTATCAATATCGGCACCACCTTCTTCCGCAGGCTGGAATACAAAGACCACGGTTCCGGCAATTTTATCTTTATTTTCTGCCAGTGCTTTAGCTGCACCTAACAACATGGCAGTGTGGGTATCATGTCCGCAGGCATGCGCAACCGGTGTTTCTGCGCCCTGATAAATACCTTTGACTTTACTGGCAAAAGGTACCTGGGCTTTTTCTTCCATCGGTAAGGCATCTATATCGGCACGCAAGGCCATAATCGGGCCCGGTTTTGCACCTTTTAATACGCCAATCACACCGGTTTTGGCAAAGCCTTTTTTCACTTCAATGCCGTAAGAACGTAATTCTTTTTGCACCAGTTCCGACGTTTTAAATTCCATATTGCCAAGTTCAGGATTGGCTTGAATATGATGACGCAATTGAATGGTATGCTGCTCGACTTTTGTAGGGCATCATCCACCCAATCTGCAAAAGCAAACTGAGAGATACTCATGGCTAACCCCAAGCTAAGACAGGTTTTAGTGAGCTGCATAGAAACTCCATTTTTATAACCGTTTAAAATCTTATCTTTGGAGAATTTAGGGTTAAAATACAAGGCAATTGTTGTAATTCTATATAGTCATTTACGCTATACTTGACATTCTAAAAGTTGAAAATTACCGCAATTTAGCGAGCAATTTTGCGCTATGACTCAAAACATTTCATTTCAGATTGGCTTTTTTCCGGCAGACCTTTTAGGCTTATAGCAAATATTTTCTGGATATGACCATGTCGGACGCCATCACTGTTCCTCCCGCCCTGATTAACCGTGCGCTTGCAGGCCAAGCCGATGCCCAGTTTGAGCTGGCTGAATTGTATATGCAAAGCGAGCATGAAGATGACAACCTGCTGGCTGAAGAATGGGCCTTAAAAGCCGCTGAAAATGGTCACTTGGAAGCCATGTACTGGTTGGGCGAAGGCTACACCGTTTATGCCAAAGACGTGCAGGAAGATGATCCTGAAGATTCCAAAACTCACTTTGAGTTAGCCTATTACTGGTTGAAACAGGCAAGCGAACAGAAACATGCAGGCGCAATTCTGGAGCTGGCTGGCTATTATCGTCGTGGGAATGTGGTAGATAAAGATATTCTGACCTCGGTAAATTTGGTTCAGCAAGCGGCTGAACTAGGCGATGCACAGGCCATGCGCGATTTGGCCTGTATTTATGAACATGGCCTGGGAGTCGAAATTAATGAAGCACAGGCAGATTACTGGGCCGAAAAAGCCAAAGCTGCCGAGTAACCCACTCAACCCGATCAAAAGCTCATCAGATGATGGGCTTTTTTTATATTGATGCATGGAGATAGGCGCTGGATTAGCCGGAATTTTTAATTGTTTTGGAGATCAAAGAACACTACAGCGAGAAACCGGAACAGTTTAGCCAGATATTCAACAATTTCAGATTGGAACTCTGGGCAATTTCCAAGTACAATACTGCGCTAGTCGAGGGATGCTGCGACGTTTTACAGGTACGAAATGTAAAAGCGCTAGGCTCGACCATCGGTCAAACATCCGCTTTGATCAACAACGGCATCCGCGAACTGAATGATCAATTGTTTTTATTAAGGAGATCGTGATGAACGCGGTTAATGCTTCATTTACTGATTACAAAGTAGCAGACATCACTTTAGCAGACTTCGGTCGTAAAGAAATCAAACTTGCAGAAGCTGAAATGCCAGCCCTGATGGGTCTGCGTAAACGCTACTCTGCGGCTAAACCACTTGCTGGTGCTAAAATTTTGGGTTGTATCCACATGACAATCCAAACAGCAGTTCTGATCGAAACTTTGGTTGAACTTGGCGCTGAAGTACGCTGGACCTCTTGTAACATCTTCTCGACTCAAGACCACGCTGCTGCTGCCATTGCTGCGTCTGGTGTTCCTGTGTTCGCTTGGAAAGGTGAAACTGAAGAAGAATACGTGTGGTGCTTAGAGCAACAAATTAACGTGAATGGCACGCCTTGGGATGCCAACATGATTCTGGACGATGGCGGTGACTTAACTGCACTTGTTCACGAAAAATACCCAGAAGTTTTGGCGAAAATCCACGGTATTACTGAAGAAACCACCACAGGTGTACAACGTCTGCTTGAAATGTGGAAAGACGGTTCTCTGAAAGTACCTGCAATCAATGTAAACGATTCAGTAACCAAGTCTAAAAACGACAACAAATACGGTTGCCGTCACTCACTCAACGATGCCATCAAACGTGCAACCGATATGCTTTTATCTGGTCGTCGTGCGCTGGTCATTGGTTATGGTGACGTAGGTAAAGGTTCTGCGCAATCACTTCGTCAAGAAGGCATGATCGTACGTGTTTCTGAAATCGATCCTATCTGTGCAATGCAAGCCTGCATGGACGGTTATGAAGTGGTTTCTCCATACAAAAATGGTGTACAAACCGGTAAAAAAGAAGACGTAAACGCTGACCTTCTTCTAAACACTGACTTGATCGTAACAACAACCGGTAACTACCACGTGTGTGATGCTGCCATGCTGGATACATTAAAAGCAGGTGCTGTGGTATGTAACATCGGTCACTTCGACACTGAAATCGACACCAACTACTTACGTGGTTACAAGTGGGTTGAAGTGAAACCTCAGGTTCACCAAGTGTATCGTTCAGAAAATGAAAACGATTATCTGATCCTGCTGTCTGAAGGTCGTTTAGTGAACCTGGGTAATGCAACAGGTCACCCATCACGTGTGATGGACGGTTCATTTGCCAACCAAGTTTTAGGTCAAATGCACTTGTTCGCTGAGAAATTTGCTGATCTACCTGAAGATCAAAAACAAGCAGCGATTCGCGTTGAACTGCTTCCTAAAAAATTGGACGAAGAAGTGGCTGCAGCCATGGTTGCAGGCTTTGGTGGCGTTCTGACGCAATTGACGCAAGAACAAGCGGACTACTTAGGTGTAGCGGTTGAAGGTCCGTTTAAATCGGATGCTTATAAATATTAATTAGCCCTCACCCCATCCCTCTCCCATAGGGAGAGGGTGAACTCTCAAATCATTTACATTACGAGTTTTACTTGTGAAATTTAAGTAATTTGAGCCAAGACTCTGCGTTATTCAGTAATGAATACTCCTCTCCCTTTGGGAGAGGTCAGGGAGAGGGTGAATAAAAAGTATTTATAAAAAGGATTTCAACATGTCAAAACAGATTCCGATTTCATTCGAGTTCTTCCCAACCAAAACTGATGCCGGTGCAGAAAAACTCAAGACCGTACACCAAGAGCTTCAGCTTTTAAATCCAGAATTTTTCTCGGTGACCTATGGCGCTGGTGGTTCAACTCGTGAACGTACCTTATCGACCATTAACGACTTCAATGGCAAAGGCACACCGGTTGCGCCTCACCTGTCTTGTATTGGTGATGATAAAGCCCGTATTGCCGAATTGCTGGACCTGTACAAATCACAAGGTATTGACCGTATTGTGGCACTGCGTGGTGACTTGCCATCCGGTCAGGTTGGCTTGGGTGAATTGCCATATGCACAGGATCTAGTCCGCTTTATTCGTGAACATTCCGGTGATCATTTCCATATTGAAGTGGCTGCCTATCCGGAAATGCACCCACAAGCGGAAAGCTTTGATAAAGATATTCAGCATTTTGTTGAAAAAGTAAATGCCGGCGCCAATGCAGCCTTAACGCAATTCTTTTTCAATCCGGATGCCTACTTCTACTTTGTTGAGCGTATTCAGCAAGCCGGTGTCAATATTCCGGTGGCGCCGGGTATTATGCCAATTACCAATGCCAGCAACCTGATTCGCTTTGCCGATAGTACTGGTGCTGAAATTCCACGCTGGATTCGCAAGCAACTGGCGACATATGGTGATGACACGGCATCGATTAAAGCCTTCGGTCATGAAGTGGTGCTGAAATTCTGTGAACGCCTGATTGCAGGTGGTGCGCCAAGTCTGCACTTCTACACCATGAACAATACCGAGCCTACCCGTCAGCTTGTGACTGATCTTGGTTTAGCCTAATTTTCTTTTTGCGAGTTGTACTTTATGCCACGTTTTTATATTGAAGCTGAATTAACGGTTGAGACGCAGCTCGCGCTGACCGAAACCGTATTTCACCATTGGTGTAAAGTACTGCGCGCACAAGTGGGCGACACAGCCACCCTGTTCAATGGACAAGGTGGCGAATATGAAGTGACCCTTACCGACGTCCAGAAAAAAACAGCAACGGTGATGGTCAACAGCTTTAATCCGGGCAACCGTACACCTAAATTCAAGGCCCTGCTCGGTCAGGTCATGAGTAAGGGCGACCGGATGGATTATGCCATTCAAAAAGCGGTGGAACTCGGCGTTTCCGAGATTCAGCTCCTCACCTCTGAACGCTGCGAAATGCGTCTGAAATACGACCGTGACCAGAAAAAACTGGATCACTGGCAAGGTATCGCCATTGCTGCTTGTGAGCAATGTGGTCTGAATATTGTGCCTAAAATTCTCCCGCCGATGTCGCTGGAAAAATGGCTCGATACCGATCTGCCAGCCACCAAACTGGTATTAGCACCCAACAAAGATGAAGTGAATGTCTTACACAATGCCACGCCAGAACTTGCCCTGTTAATTGGGCCTGAAGGCGGCCTGAGCGAGGCTGAAATCAGTAGCGCAAATACGAAAGGTTTTGTGAACTGGTGTATAGGCGAGCGCGTGTTAAGAACTGAAACTGCGCCTGTGGTCGCACTTTCTATTTTAAATTTTAACTTCAGCGTGTAATTCGTCTTATTTTTAGCTGAATGCTGAGTCAGATGATTGCTTTTTTAAAGTTTACTGACTAATCTCAAAATATTATTTTACAATTTCACCTAATATCAGGTTATTCATAAAATAAAATGGATTTTTACATACTCTGTAATTTATAGGGTTTTGGGGATATATGTCAGACCATCAGGATGAGCTCATGGAGCAGTATTTGTATGCTGCCCAAATCACCAATACAATCCGGCTGATGCGCTTTTTTTTGCTGAGCATCCTCATTCTCTGTTTTTATATTTATTTTATTTTTCACTACTCTTTTAATTTTTCAACTTTCGCGTTTAATGCCTGGTTTCTGCTGAGTGAACTGGGGCTGGCCGGCTGCCTGTTCTTTAATGAAATGCGCTTTAAGCCCGGTCAATACAGTATTCAAATGGCACATCGCTGGATCAAGCTGGTATGCCTGCTGGTTGGCATTAGCCTGGGTATTGGCATTGCCCTGCTGTACTATTTCCTGCCGCAATACAGTCCAGACATGAGCACCTATCAGGCCATTATTCTGGCGGCTTTGCTGGTGATTATTAGCCAGACCTTTGCCCTCATCTTTTTAACCCAGCGCTTGAGCTATTTTTCGCTAGTCTTTATTCCGGCCATTGCGCCGTATTTAATTTCCCCACTGTTCTTTAACAGCAACACTGAACCGCTGTTTTATCTGGCCACCAACTTTGCCTTAATCTGTCTGCTGATTTGTGCCAACACCTCCATGCACATGCATCGCCGGCTATCCAGCGTCTATTTCAAGAATAATCAGCTGAAAAAACAGGCCGAACAGCAAGTGGCCTGGACCGACCAGCTGTGCCAGCAACTGCAAACGGAAATGAACCGTTCCAAAGACATTGAGCAGCAGCTGCAGTTTAATAACCAGATGCTGGAACAGAAAGTGAAAGAACGGACCTTTGAGCTGGAGCAAATCCATAAAGCCCTGCAAGATCAACAGGCCAATCTGGTACTGGCGCATGAAGTGGCCGGGCTAAAACCATGGGATTGGGACATCAAGCATCGCCTGATTACCCTGACCAATGAACACCAGCAGCTGAAAATGTCCGGCTCCAAAGCCCATCATCACAAACTGCAGCAACTGATTCACCCGGATGATCTGGCGCATTTTCGTAACACCATGAAGCAGCATCTGCGTGGCCAGACCGACCGCTATGAAGTGACCTACCGGGTACAGCAAAGCAATGGCAAATGGGTCTGGGTACATGATGTTGGCCGTGTGATTGAGCGTGACCCCGAAACCCGGCGTCCATTACGCATGGTCGGTATCCGCCGTGACATCCATCAGGAAAAAACTGATCAGGAACGCCTGAAACTGACCGCCAGCGTACTACAGCAGGCAGCAGAAGGGATTTTTATTCTGAATGAGGACCTGCGTTATATTGAGGTCAATCCGTGCTTTGAACAGCTGACCGGCTTTAGTCGCGAGCAGATTATTGGCAAACATCTGTTTGATATTGCCAGCAATTACAAATCACGGCAGCGCAGTATGCACAATGCCATTGTCAAGCAACTGCTCAAAGAAGGCGAATATGATGGCGAAATGGATGAAAAATACCTGTCGGGCAAAGAGCTGACCATCCGCCTGCACATGAATACCGTCAGCAATGAGCAGAACCGCTCTACCCATTATGTCGGGATTGTCTCGGATTTAACCGAGCGCCGCCGGCAGGAACAGCGCCTGTCCTATCTGGAAAATTATGACACGCTGACCGATCTGCCTAACCGGTTTTATTATAACTATCAGCTGCATCAGTATCTGGTGTCCCATCAGGATTCGATTAAACAACTGGCGGTGATTCGTCTGAACATCGACCGGTTCCGGGTGCTGAATGAATATTTAAGCCATAATGGCGGCGATGAACTGCTAAGACAGGTGGCACAGCGTTTACGCCTCATTAATGCCGAAGCGCTGTTGGTGGCGCATTTAAATGGCGATGACTTTGCCATTATTTATGAGCTGTCACATATTCGCCCATCGGTGCAGCAGCATTGCGAACGTATTACCAAAGCCTTCTCGGCGCCGTTTAATATCCAGGGTCAGGACCATATTATTACCCTGTCGATGGGCGTGTCTTTATATCCTGAACATGGCCGGCAGCTGGATTATTTAAACAACTGTGCCGAACAGGCGCTGTCGGAAGCCAAGCGTCTGGGTGGCAATACCACCAAATACTATTCGCTGGAAACCACCAAGCTGTTAGAGCAGGACGTGCACATTGAGCGCGATTTACGTCAGGCCATTAAAAATGATGAGCTGATCGTCTATTACCAGCCAAAAATCAATTTCCATGATCAGCAGGTCTCCGGTTTTGAAGCCTTGGTACGCTGGAACCATCCGGAAAAAGGCCTGATTCCACCCGGCTTATTTATTCCAATTGCCGAGCAAACCAGCCTGATTTCAGAGATTGGCCATATCGTAATTCAGCAAACCGCCAAGCAGATTCGGGACTGGCAGGCACTGGGCTTTGATAACATCCGGGTTTCGGTCAATATTGTGGCGCAGCAGCTACAACGCGGACATTTGCTGGAAGATATTGATGAGGCGCTCAATACCTATCATATTTCCGGTGAAAGCCTGGAACTGGAAATTACTGAATCGTCGTTGCTGGAAAATACCGACGAGGTCAAATATATTCTGGAAGAAATCAAGAAGCGCCATATTCATATTTCGCTGGATGATTTTGGTACCGGTTATTCTTCCCTCTCTTACTTAACCGATTTTCCTATAGATGTTTTAAAGATCGACCGCAGCTTTGTGTCCAAGATTGGCCACAGCAAGCAGGAGGCCATTGTCAGTGCCATGATTGCCATGGGCAAAGCCATGGGCATGACCATTGTCGCTGAAGGTATTGAAACTGAACATCAACTTCAGTACCTCAGAAAGCTCGATTGCGACATCGCCCAGGGCTTTTTATTCTCCAAACCGCTGCCACAACAGGATGCGACCCGCTTCCTGAGTGAAAAAATGCAGACACCACTTATTGTTAGTGAATCTTAATCTATAGCTTAAACTTCTAAGTTTGTACTAAAAAATGCGCAGCTTTGACTGTGCTTAGTGCTTAAGTAATGGTATATTCGAGCAGATTTAGCACAAACCGCCAGCATCGCTGGACACAGTAACATACGAGATTCAGATGGACGATCAATCATTAAAACAGCAGGCTTTGTATTATCACGAATTTCCTACTCCAGGTAAAATCAGCGTTACCCCAAGTAAGCAGCTGGTCAACCAACGTGACTTAGCGCTTGCATACTCACCTGGTGTCGCGGCACCATGTTTAGAGATTGAACGGGATCCTTCTACTGCAGCACTGTATACAGCACGTGGCAACCTGGTTGCCGTGGTGAGTAACGGTACCGCTGTACTAGGTTTAGGGAACATCGGTCCTTTAGCGTCTAAACCGGTTATGGAAGGTAAAGGCGTTCTGTTCAAGAAATTCGCCGGCGTCGATGTATTTGACATCGAAATCGCTGAAAATGATCCAGACAAAATCGTTGATATCGTTGCTGCACTCGAACCAACCTTTGGCGGGATTAACCTTGAAGACATCAAGGCACCAGAATGCTTCTACATCGAGCAAAAACTGCGTGAACGCATGAACATTCCGGTGTTCCATGATGACCAGCATGGTACGTCAATTATCGTCGGTTCTGCGCTGCTGAATGCGCTACAACTGAACGGCAAAAACATTGCCGAAATCAAGATTGTGGCTTCAGGTGCCGGTGCTGCTGCCCTGTCGTGCCTGGACCTGCTTTGTGCCCTGGGTGCGAAAAAAGAAAATATTATTGTGGCGGACTCGCGCGGTCTATTGACCACTAAACGTGAAGGTCTGGACGAGTCGAAAAAACGCTACGTACAGGATATTGAAGCGACCCAACTGGCCGATGTAATTGCCGGTGCCGATATGTTCCTCGGTCTCTCTGCTGCCGGTATTCTGACCAAAGAAATGGTCAAGCAGATGGCGGCTAATCCAATCATCTTCGCTCTGGCTAACCCGGACCCGGAAATTCTGCCTGAACATGCCCACGAAGTACGTGATGATGTAATTATGGCAACCGGCCGTTCCGACTATCCGAACCAGGTGAATAACGCGCTGTGCTTCCCGTACATCTTCCGTGGTGCGCTAGATGTCGGTGCAACCACCATTAACGAAGAAATGAAAATTGCCTGCGTACACGCGATTGCACGTATGGCACACATAGAAGCAGATGCGGCATCCTATGGTGAAAAATCTGCTTCATTTGGTCGTGACTATTTAATTCCACGTCCGCTTGATCAGCGTCTGATTCTTGAAATTGCTCCTGCGGTCGCCAAAGCAGCGATGGATTCAGGTGTGGCAACACGTCCAATTCAGGACTTCTCGGCTTATCATCAACGTCTGTCAGAGTTTGTATATAACTCTGCGTTTATGATGAAACCAATTTTTGCACAGGCGAAAACCGATCCGAAACGCATTGCCTATGCAGAAGGTGAAGACTTACGCGTTTTACGTGCAGTACAAATTGCAGTGGACGAAGGTCTGGCGCAACCGATTCTGGTGGGTCGTACTGCGGTTATTGAAGCGAATATCAAGAAACTGGGCTTACGTCTGGAACATGGTGTGAATATCACTATTGTTGACCAGGAGAAAAACCCGGATTACGAAAAATTCGCCGATGATTACTACAGCATCATGCAGCGTAAAGGTGTAACGCCTGAATATGCGCAGCGTGAAGCACGTCGCCGCTCGACCTTAATTGCCGCAATGCTGGTGAAACACGGTCTGGCTGACGGTATGTTATGTGGTACTTATTCAAGCTACGACATTCACTTAGACTTCGTTAGCAATATCATTGGTCTGAAAGAAGGTCACAATACTTTCTTCACCTTGAATGCGCTGATGCTGGAAGATCGTAACCTGTTTATTGCCGACACTTACATCAACCGTAATCCAACCGCTGAACAGCTGGCGGAAATGACCATTCTGGCGGCTGAAGAAGTACGCCGTTTTGGTGTAACACCACGTATTGCCCTGCTGTCGCATTCAAGCTTTGGTTCAGACCAGAACGATGCCAGCGCGCAAAAAATGCGTAAAGTGTTTGATATTCTGTCTGAGATTGCACCAGAACTTGAAGTGGAAGGTGAAATGCATGGTGATGCGGCACTGGATGAAAATATTCGCCATTTCGCATTCCCGAACTCACGCTTCAAAGGTTCAGCTAACCTGCTGATTATGCCGAACCTGGATGCAGCCAATATTTCGTTTAACCTGCTGAAATCGACTTCAGGCAGCAACGTGACCATTGGTCCAATCTTGCTGGGCGCAGCGAAACCGGTACATATTTTAACGCCAACAGCGACCACCCGTCGTGTGGTGAATATGACTGCGTTAACCGTGGCAGAAATTCAGCAAGCGGAACAAGACGCGCTATAAAAACTGAATGCCGAGTGAAAAGCTCGGCATTCTGACTTGAGAAAACCTCTATTCTGTTGCATGATGACCTCAAGAATAGAGGTTTTTTCATGCAAGTTTATTTAGTAGGCGGTGCGGTGCGAGATCATTTGCTGGGGCACCCCTATCACGAAAAAGATTATGTGGTTGTCGGGGCAACACCCGAACAGCTTCTGGCCCAAGGCTATCAGCCCGTGGGCAAAGACTTCCCTGTGTTTTTACATCCTGAATCAAAAGAAGAATATGCACTGGCCCGTACCGAACGTAAAGCCGGTCAGGGCTATCATGGTTTCGAGTTTTATACTGCACCCAATGTCACGCTGGAAGAAGATTTAATCCGTCGTGACCTGACCATTAATGCCATGGCCATGGATGAAAACGGCAAGGTCTATGATCCTTATGGTGGACAGCAGGATCTGGCGCAAAAAGTGCTGCGTCATGTTTCCGACGCCTTTGTTGAAGATCCATTACGTGTGCTCAGAATTGCCCGTTTTGCCGCGCGTTATAAAGCGCTGGGCTTTCGTGTGGCCGATGAAACCCTGGCCCTGATGCGCACGCTGGCAGCGTCTGGCGAGCTGGACACCTTAACCCCGGAACGGGTCTGGAAAGAAACCGCACGTGCCTTGCAGGAAGATCATGCCGATGAATACTTTGAAGTGCTGCGTCGCTGCGGTGCCTTAAAAGCCTTGTTCCCGGAAATTGATGCCCTGTTTGGGATTCCACAGCGCCCGGAATATCATCCGGAAATTGACTGCGGCGTGCATACCTTAATGTCCCTGCAACAGGCCTGCCGCCAGAATTACAGTCTGGATGTGCGTTTTGCCGTGCTGGTGCACGACTTGGGCAAGGCCCTGACCCCAGCCGATGAATTACCGCGTCATATCATGCATGAAGAACGTGGTATTCAGCCGGTTACTGACCTGTGTGACCGCCTGAAAGTGCCGACCTATACCAAACAACTGGCACTGGCGGTGTGCAAGGAACATTTAAAATGCCATCAGGCCCTGACCTTGAAACCGGGCACCTTATGGCGTCTGCTACAGCGTCTGGATGTGTTGCGTCGCCCGGAACGGGTAGAAGCCTTTGTTCAGGCCTGTGAATGTGATTCGCGTGGCCGTTTAGGCATGGAAGATCGGGACTATCCGCAGGCCGATTATGTGCTCAAAGCCATGCAGGTGGTGCGCGGCATTAAAGCGCAGGATTTATCGCCTGAGATTAAAGGCCCGGATATTGGTGAAATGCTGATTCAGCGCCGTATTAAAGCCATTGAAGTGCTGAAAGCAGAATATACCGCTGCAAGCTAAAATTGAGTCATAAAATTAAAAATACCCGTGCTATACACGGGTATTTTTGTTGATCAGGGATGAATCATCCCCCTGTGCTGATCTGGATCAACCTGCCTTAAGACTGCTCGGCCGGAAAAGTAATTACCTGTTCCAAACGCATCTGCTGGGTGGCAACCATCAATAAACGGTCAATACCCAGCGCAATACCTGAACATGGCGGCATCTGAGGCAAGGCACTGAGCAAATATTCATCAAGTGGCATCACATGCAAGCCCAGTTTTTCCCGCTCCTGATTGTCGGCTTCAAAACGGCCACGGAGCACCTCGGCATCAGCCAGTTCATCATAGGCATTGGCCAGTTCCAGCCCTTCAATGTACAGCTCAAAACGGGCGGCAACCAGTTCGCCCTCTTCATCGACACGAGTTTTGGCCAGTGAGGCCAGTTCCGGCGGGAAATCAGTCAGGAATACCGGCGTATCAAAGCCCAGACTAGGCTCAACCATATGCGAGAACAACAGGTCGATATAGCCCAGACGATCATCACCTAAATCGAGGCTTAGCCCGACACGCTGACAGCAGGCTTTCAGTTCAGATAATGTCGCTTGCAGCGGATTCAGATCCAGCCGGTCCATAAAAGCATGTTTATAACTCAGTACTGTCGGACGCACTTCACCAAAACGCTGTGCCAAGGTCAGATTGAGTAAATCGGTGACTTCAAACATCAGCTCTTTCAGGCTAAAACCCGGGCGATACCATTCCAGCATGGTAAATTCGCTATTGTGTTTGCGGCCATGCTCATCATCACGAAACACCTTGCAGATCTGGTAAATCGGGCCACTGCCACTGGCCAGCAGGCGTTTCATGGCAAATTCAGGCGAAGTTTGCAGATAATGCGTCTGCTGCTGGCCCAATACATGACGCTTGGCCTGTACCGAGCTTAAATGTACATCGGTGACACCGGCCTGCGACAAAATAGGCGTTTCCACTTCCAGCACTTCGCGCTCAGCAAAAAACTGGCGAATCTGGACGTACATCTTGGCGCGGGCGCGCATAGCCTCAAGACTACAGGTCGGCTGATAGTTCAGGCTCATGCGGCTGGCCCTCCATGCGCAGCCCATTCACGGCGCAGCGGATAAGTCTTGCGTAAATGGTCAAAGGCCTGCTGATCGACCTTGCCGTCTTTTAAGCAGGCACGTAATTTGGCGTCATCGGCAGCAATATCATACATCTGTGGCAGATGCTGTTGCAGTGCGGCTTTTAACGGCTGACCACTAAAATAATCGCTGCACGGCGGCAACTGGTTTTCAAAGCGTTTATATGCCACTTGCCCAAAGACTTCACAAAAAGCGGCATAAATCAGTTGTGTGCCGCGGGCTTTGCCTTCCAGACTGTAACCGGCAATATGCGGCGTTACCAACGTGACCAGATGTAATAATTCGGCAGAAATTTCCGGTTCATGCTCAAATACATCCAGCACCACCGCACGCCCGGTCTGCTGGATATCGGTCATTAATGCCTGCTCTGCCACCACCGGACCACGCGCTGAGTTAATTAAAATTGCATCCGGCTTCATCTGGGCCAGGGTTTCGGCATTGAACAGATGATAGGTCGGATACGGACCGGTTTTGGTCAGCGGCACATGAATCGAAATGGCATCGGCCTGAGCGAATACGTCTGCCAATGCCAGTTGCTGCACACTTTCACGTTGCACCAAAGGATCATAAGCCACTACTTTCCAGCCCAGCAGTTCCGCCATTACCGCCAGACGCGAACCGACATTGCCCAGTCCGATAATGCCCAGACAGAACTGCTGGCCTGCTTCCAGTAAGGCTGGACGCACATGCAGTAAGGCGGTAATCACATATTCGGCAACCGCCTGTGCATTACAGCCGGCGGCATTGGACCAGCGAATCTGCTGCTGTTCCAGCGCGGCAATATCCAGATGATCGGTACCAATGGTGGCACTGCCCACAAAACGCAGCTTGCTGTGCTGGATCAGTTCGGCATTGACCTTGGTTACCGAGCGCACCAGTAAGGCTTCGGTATCGTGCAGGTCCTGCGCAGTTAAGGTCCGGCCCGGACGATGGGAGATTTCACCAAACTCGGCAAAAAAATAATCGGTAAAGGCCAGATTTTCATCGGCAATAATTTTCATAAGGCAATCCAATGCTTTGATCTGTCCATGATAACGCCTGAAGGCCCTGCGGATGAAGCGCTATTGCAGTAAATACACTGAATATTAACCGCAGCAAAGCCGGCCCATCAGGCTTCACCCAAATACAACTTGCCGAAGCCGAATAAAACAATATATGTTTTTATAATATGTTATAGTCAAGGCCAGTCTTAATCTTCTCCCCCGTTTATTTTTAACCAATGAAGGGCCTGCATATGACACCTCGCTTTAGCAATCCATGGGATGAACGCTACCACAGCACCGATCATTTATATGGCGAAGCGGCCAACGTTTTTATTCAGCAGATGGCCCAGCAGTTAGCGATTTCTGGCGCTACGCTGGGCATTGCTGAAGGTGAAGGCCGTAACCTGATTTATCTGGCCGAGCGCGCCCGTGAACAGCAACTGCCGTTTGCCGGACTACTCTGGGATTATTCGACTGTTGCGCTTGAAAAAGCCCAAAAACATGCCCAGGCCAAACAGCTGACCTTGGACACCGCCGCGGTGGATTTAAGTCAGGTAGAATGGCCGGAAAACCAGTTTCAGCATGCGATTTGCGTGTTTGGTCATGTCAATCAGCCGACCCAGCAGAAATTACTGCACGGCGTGCGTCATAGCCTGAAATCCGGTGGCTGGTTCATTGGCGAGGTCTATTCCAAAGCACAACTGGCCTATGCCACCGGTGGCCCGGGCAATCCTGACATGCTGTATGATCCACGTGATTTTCTAGAGATCTTCCAGCAGGATCATCTGCTGCATTTCTTTGTCGGTGAAGTGGAACGTCATGAAGGACAGCTGCATCAGGGGAAGTCGCATGTGATTCAGTTTGCCATTCAAATCCGTAAATAAAGCATAAAAAAGGAGGATGAATCTGCATTGATTCATCCTCCTGCAATTCGATTCCTGCTGCTTACTGGCTTATCCGCCTTTTTCAATCTGGTCTAGAATGGCACATTCCGCGCTGTGATTGCCCTGACAATGCTGCGCAGATTGCTGCAACAAATTGACCATGTCCTGTAAACGCTGGATTTTCTGGTTCAGCTCATCAATATGTTTTAAGGTCAGCGCTTTCACTTCTGCACTCTGGCGACCGCTATTTTTCCACAGCGAAATCAGTTCTTTCATTTGCTCGGTAGAAAAGCCCAGCTCGCGGGCATGACGAATAAAATTCAGGGTTTTTAAATCCTGCTCGGAATAGACCCGATAACCAGCAGCACTGCGCTGGGCAGCCGTGAGCAGGCCGATACTTTCATAATAACGGATCATTTTGGCAGAGATGCCCGACTGCTTTGCGGCTTGACCAATATTCACATGCTTCTCGCTCAATACGGCGGTTTAAGACCTGCCTCCGATCTTAAACCGAAAATGTCCTGACGCCAACGGCTATTGCAGCGGCGCGGCAAAGCGCTTCAGGCGTAAAGCATTGCCCAGCACAAACACGGATGACAGTGCCATTGCGCCTGCAGCAAACATCGGCGACAGTAAAATGCCCCACAGCGGATACAGCACGCCGGCGGCAATCGGAATTAAGGCCACGTTATAAACAAAGGCCCAAAACAGGTTCTGGCGGATATTGCGGATAGTGGCCTGACTTAAAGCAATCGCATTGGGAATGCCTTTTAAACTGCCGGACATCAGCACCACATCGGCGGCTTCAATGGCTACATCGGTACCGGTGCCAATGGCCAGCCCGACATCGGCCTGTGCCAGCGCCGGGGCATCATTAATCCCATCGCCGACAAAGGCCAGACGGCCATATTGCTGCTGCAATTCACGTACGCTATCGACTTTGCCTTCCGGCAGGACTTCGGCAACCACGGTATCAATTTTTAGCTGCCGGGCAATCGCTTCAGCAGTATGCCGGTTATCACCGGTGATCATCGCCACTTTAACACCTAATTGATGCAGCGCTTCAATCGCAGCAAAGGTGCTGTCTTTGATTGGATCGGCCACGGCAATGATGGCCGCCAGTTGATCCTCTACCGCCACATAGAGTGGTGTTTTTCCTTCCTGACCCAAACGTGCCGCAACCTGATCAAAGGCTGTGGTACTTAAACCCAGCTGATGCATATAACGGTCAGCCCCAATATGTAGCCATTGACCATTGACCTGCCCTTTTACGCCGGACCCGACAATCGAATCAAAATCGCTCACAGCTGGCAAAGATAAGCCTTGTTGCTGCGCGGCTTCAACAATGGCAAAGGCAATCGGATGCTCCGACTTGGCTTCTACTGCTGCTACCCAGCTTAACAATTGCGCCTGCTCAAAACTAGCCTGTACATGAAAATCTGTCAGTTGCGGTTTGCCTTCGGTTAAGGTGCCGGTTTTATCCACCGCCACCACCTGCGCTTCCTGTAACAGCTGCAAGGCTTCGCCTTTACGGAACAGAATGCCCATTTCTGCCCCACGTCCAGTGCCGACCATAATCGAGGTTGGAGTGGCCAGCCCCATAGCACATGGACAGGCAATAATCAGCACCGCTACAGCATTGACCAGACCAAAGGTCAGCGCCGGTTCAGGACCAAAAATCAGCCAGACCAGAAAGGTCAGCACAGCCATCAGCATTACGGCTGGCACAAACCACATGGTGACTTTATCGACCAGCGCCTGAATGGGCAGTTTGGAGCCTTGCGCCTGCTCGACCATACGGATAATTTGCGCCAGCACCGAATCTGCCCCCACCGCAGTTGCGCGGATGCTCAGGCTGCCATTCTGGTTGATGGTGCCGCCCACCACGGCGCTGCCTGCCATTTTTTCTACTGGCAGCGGCTCTCCGCTAATCATCGATTCATCGACATAACTGCGGCCGTCCAGCACTTCCCCATCCACCGGAATCCGCTCTCCCGGGCGGATATCAACCTGCATACCCGAGCTGACTTCAGCCAGCGGGACTTCTACACTTTGGCCATTACGTACAATGCGGGCGGTTTTTGGCTGCATGCCGATCAGGTGCTGAATTGCCTGCGAAGTACGACCTTTGGCTTTGGCTTCAAAGTAGCGACCCAGCAGAATCAGGCTGACAATCACCGCGGCAGCTTCAAAATAGACATTGACCGTGCCTTCCGGTAACAGCTGTGGCATAAAAGTCGCCACCACCGAAAAGCTGTACGCGGCCAGCGTTCCAACCGCCACCAGCGAGTTCATATCTGGCGCAAAACGCAGCAAGGCCGGAATGCCTTTTTGATAAAAACGCCGGCCCGGAAACAGCAATACCAGCGTGGTTAACACGAACTGTAGCAACCAGCTCGACATCTGCCCGATCTGATGCATGACCCACATATGAAAAGCCGGAATTAAATGCGAGCCCATTTCCAGCACAAATACCGGAATGGCCAGCACCAGGGAAATTAACAGATCACGTTTTAGTTGCTGCTGCTCGCTGGCTTTCTGATCCGCCTGTTCAGTGGTGGTCGTGGTCTGTAGCTGGGCATCATAACCAGCCTTACGGATGGCCTGAATCAGTTTATCGGCACTGACCGTAGTATCGGCTTCGACCCAAGCCTGTTCAGTGGCCAGATTGACATTGGCTTGTTGCACCCCCGGCACTTTTTTCAGGGCTTTTTCTACCCGCGCCACGCAGGAGGCACAAGTCATGCCATCAATCGACAATTCGATGGGTGCCGCGACGACCACATCATAACCGGCGCGCTCGATGGCTTTGACCAAAGCAGCCCGATCAAGTGGTACAGAAGATTCGACCACGGCCTGTTCGGTGGCCAGATTAACATTGGCCTGCTCGACCCCATCTACTTTTTTTAAGGCTTTTTCCACCCGGCCTACACATGAAGCACAGGTCATGCCCTGAATAGACAATGTTTCACGAAAAACAGCAGATGAATTGGAGATGCTCATGCCCTACCTCGGCCAATACCCAGACTTTCTTACAGCATACAGATTGACATCATGGGAAGGTCAAGTCTCTGCGCATAAAAATTTGGCTTGACCTTCCCATCATGACAAGCTTTAAACTGAAAGCATCTTCACATGACTCATGGAGCATCTTAATGAAACTGTATATTGCCAATATGACTTGCGGCGGCTGCGCCCGCGGTGTAACAGCCACCATTCAGGATGTGGACCCGAATGCCAAAGTTGACATTGATCTGGACAGTAAAATCGTGACCGTTGACAGCAGTGCCAGCGTAGATCAGCTGGTGGCGGCGCTGAATGAAGATGGTTTCCCGCCAGAAGTGCAATAATTTCCAGGCATTCTCAAAACCGCTAGCGTTTATAAAATCGCCTCCGTGATGCGGGCATCAGGGAGGCGGCAAAAGACGAATGACCTATAACGGACAACGGGACATGCAATAGGTCATTCGAAACCGGACAAAAAACAAAACACACTTAAACTTAAATATGCTTAAACAGCGCCGAACGGGCTGAACCGGATGCCCCATCAGCCGCACTCAGGAAGCGTTCGGTGTGGATGTCACGTTCAAACAGGCGGCTTTGCATTAAGGTTGAAATCGCGGCATCAATCATCACCGGTGGACCGCATAAATAGGCTTTGTGACCACTGCATTTGTGTTCAAAATAATCCGCCACTGCTTCATGTACATAGCTGTTAAAGCCGGTCCATTGATCTTCCGGCTGTACGGCATTCAGCGCCGGAATATAACGGAAGTTCGGATAGTCCTTGACCAGCTGCTCAAACAGTTCGCGGTTATACAGTTCGCTTAAATCTCGCGCGCCCTGGAACAGGTAAATAATCCGGCTGTCACCCTGTTCCAGTAAGTCCAGAATCATGGATTGTGGGCTGGATAAACCCGAACCGCCAGCAATAAAGATCACGTCCTGATCATCGGATTTACGCACAAAGAACTGTCCATACGGCCCGGACAATTGCAGTTCTTCACCCACACTCAGTTGTTCGTGCACATAACTGGTGGCTGCGCCGCCTTCAACTTTACGAATATGCAACTCGATAATACCGGCTTCACTTGGCGCATTGGCAATCGAGAAAGCGCGCGTGCCGTCAACACCCGGAAACTGGATATTGATGTATTGCCCGGCCTGAAACTGCATTGGACGGTCAATCTGCAAACGCAGCCCTTTAATGGTCGGTGACAGGTCTTTTATTTCCAGCACCGTGGCCTGATAATCTTCCACCAGATAGCCCATGAAATCTTCATCTTCATCGACATCGGCTTCAATAATCATGTCAGATTCCGGTTTGCAGCAGCAGGCCAGCACCTTGTTTTCTTCGCGTTCAATATCCATTAAGGCAAACGGCGATGCTTCACCGACATCATAAAAACCGTCCGTAACCTGCACTTTGCAGGTGCCGCAGGTGCCATGCCCGCAGGCAAAGGGTAACCATACGCCCTGACGTAAGGCGGCATCGAGAATGGTCTGGTCTTCTTCCACGTCAATGGTGGTGCCAATCGGTTCAATGGTAACTTGATAACTCATGCGCTTTCTCCTTAAACATGGGCATCCTGATAGCCTTTTAGTTCCGGGCTGACAAAACGCAGCAGGGATTTGTGGTCAAAGCCTAGCTCGGCCAGTGTTTTGGAAAAATCGGTCTGTAAAGGTTCATGGTTTAACACAAACTGCACCGTTGACCAGTCCAGCTGCTCAAAGTCGGGATGCTGATGAAAACCGGCCTGAATCTGCTGATCGATCAGATCCTGCAAGGTCTGCTGCGGTGACACCACAAAGGCATGAGCCGCACAATATAAGGTGTGATGATCCCAGCCAATATACAACAGCATGTTGTCGCCATAGTGATGCTGGGCATCGCGCGGTTCGAATTGATAATGGTCTTGAATTGCACGTACAGTCATGAGAAATCTCCTAATTCCTTGAGCGGGTCATTGGCAGCAATGACCCGATTCCATTTTTTATGCGGCGTCGCCTTTCCATTTTTTCCAGCGCTGCTGATCTGGCGAGCCTTCAATGTCCAGGTTATCTGCACCGACATTGAAGTGATAATAATCACGCAGGATGCTCTCCAGATCTGGCCCGCCACAGTTGCCCTGTAAAATCTGGTTCACTGGCAGCCAGGCCTGAATATATTTTTCCGGTTCACGTTCAAAGATGTCGTGGCAGCCATCGGAACAGGTGTGATAACGCTCGCCCTGATAGATGCTGTCGCGATAACTGAACATGGTCGGGTCGCCGCCCATTTCGGTAAAGGTCATTGGAATCTGGCAGACCTGACACAATTGCGGTAAACCGGCGCTATAGAAGCGTTTGCCTTCGGCTTCCATCTTGCGGGCCAGTTCCCAGCGTGGACGGTAATATTTGTCAAAGGTGTCCGGATACTTGGCCGACAGCCAGTCCATTTCTTCATCGGTTGGAATCCAGGTGTGGAAACCGGCAGCATGGCCAAAGTTATAGAAAATCCACCAGGCCTGATGCGACACATGCTCTTTTTCTTTCTCAATCACTTCCGAATATTTCGGCATACGGATGCCATAACGGCCCAGGTCTTTAAACAGTGCCCCGCCCGCTTCTTCAAAGTAGGTTTCCCAGGCTTCTTTCCAGGACATGACTTTATTTGGCAGCATGTAGTCCATCATCATGCCGACAATTGACAACAGACGTGTGCCGCGCCAGAACCATTTATCAATCCATTCCTGCACAATTGGCACGTTATCTTCATGCTGTTCCAGCAGGAATTTGACAATTTCCAGGCCCAGGGTCATGTGACGTGCTTCATCGGACTGAGCACTAAAACCAAAAGTCACGGTGGCCATATCACCGTTATAGGCCGCACCAGACATAAATGGCACAAACAGCAGGTTGGTCAGCACATATTCAAAGGCAAAGCTGATCGCCAGCAGGAATTCAAATGGTCCGGCTGAACGTGCATCTTCAAAGAATGATTTAGGCACAGATAAATACCAGACCCGGTCATGCATATGCGCCCAGTCCTGAAAGCCATCAAAGAACTTGTTGTAATGGCTCATGGCATGAATCTGGGTCTGTACATGACGCAGCTCATCAATCGACTGCATTTGCGAGGCAATCCGCGCACCAATACCACTGAACTGACGGCCGACATGGGCATAACCCTGATAGGCCTGATATTCTAGCGGGGTAACCGCGGTTAAAAACAGCTTGATCGCATTTAAATAACGTTCATTGGAGACATTCATCTGACCGTTGTTCTGCGCGAATGCATCAAAAATGGCGTAGAGTTTTTTCTCTTTTTCGGCCTGATATTTCCAGTAGGCATCCATGGTTAAACGGAACGGATCTTCCCATTTTGACCAGTCGGTAATTTTAATGCCTTCAAATTCTTCATACGGAAATGCGGCTTTACGGTCGGCATAGGAAAAATCCCAGTCCAGATCACGGGTCAGCATCCGGTAACGGTCTTTGGCATTCAGTTTTTTCTGTGCAGTTTTGGCTTGTGTATTCATCTTGATCATCCTGTTCAATTTTTCCAGTGCAGGCACTCAGGCCTTGGCATGTTGTCTGTTTAATTCCATTTCAGCTGGAAGCTGTCATCATCTTCCTCGACATTGCCGCCCAGAGTAATCATGTTGAGCTGTAATTCCTGGATGTCCCAATCCTGACCCAGTTTTTCCGACACGGTTTCAGCCCGTACAATCAGACCGGTTTCGCTTTCAATGCGGATCATGGCCGGTAAATACTGGATGCTGGCATCGGGGTTGTCCTGTTCAATCGCTTCGACGATATAGCGTGAAGTGTCGTTATCTTGCAGGGCTAAATAAACTTTTGAGCTCATGAGGCATCTCCTTATGCGGCTGAGGCGTGTTGAATCTGTAAACCGGCTTTCTTGCAACGTTCCTGAATCAGGTTCATGGCGGATTCCACCGATGCACTACCCAGTGCGAGCGTGGCCCAGCTAGAAAAGGCCTGTTCCACTTGGGGCAGCAGTTCTTCAATCCAGCCCTGAATCAGCTGCTGGTTATGCTCCGATTCTGCGACTGCAGTTTTAAACACACTGTCAGACCATTTACGTAAATCGTTCAGGCAGTCCTGCATAAACTCGGTCAGCATGGCAATATCGCGTGCGCCCTGCTCGACCAGCCATTGATCCAGCTCGCCATACACCAGCTGCTGCAACATGCTGTCGATCATCAGGTTTTGTAATAAAAACAGTTTGAACCAGTCCTGCTCGGTCAGGCTGACTTCACATAAACGGCGCAGCGGCTGCCAGGCGGCATCTTCCATCCAGGCAGTTTTGGCGTGCTGCAAAGCCTCACCACGATTGCCATCGAGCAGCAAACCAATTCGTGACAGATACTGCGCCATGCCCAAACGGTCCATTGCGGCAAAAATACAGGCCTGGGTGATAACCGTGCCATAGCCATAGGCACTGCCCGACATCATGTGCAGATTAGCAGTCTGTTCGACATAACGAAATGGCAACAGGCACTGCATCAGTTTTTGCTGAACTGCCTCGGACAGGTTCGCCACCAGTTCGCGCTTTTCAAAAAAGGCATAATTGCTTTCGGCAATATCCTGCAAACGCGCGCGATGCTGCACATAGGCGCCATAATAAAACTGGCGCGGATCTTTAAAGGCATACCAGTCCTGCATCAGCAGTGCGGTATGGGTTGGATCATTTAAGGTTTTTTCCGGTTTCCATAGCGGACGATAATGGAAATTGGCCGCCGCCTGCACATCAAAGCTGACTTCCTGATAACGTGTGGCCGGCTTGTTGCCAAAACGGCGTTCAATATAGGCATAGGTCTGGCGGATGGGTTCAACGCTGGACGTTTTAATTTCTAAAGTCATCATTATCTCCTTATCGACTTAAGACTGATCTTCTTGATCTGACAGATACTGTGTCGGGCGCACCATGCTCGGTTCTACGCCATAACGCCATTTATCTTCCTGGGCATCATTCCAGGCCTGTTGTGCGGCGCTCATTTCCACCACCTGATGCATGGCACAAAATTCCTGGAAAGCCTGCTGGGGCAGAACCAGCTCGACAAATAGCGTCGGGTCCTGAATGGCAAAATCAAATTCGACAAATTTGGCCTGTGGATCACCGGTAATCCGGATGTATTTGGTCAATGCCGTTGGGCGTGCAGTGTGCGTCATCATGACCTTCCTTTTTCATTGCCACCAAAATCATTTCAGTGTGGCAAGCACGGAGCTTGCAGCTTTATTTACTTAAAGCATTTCAAAAGGCGTGCCAACTTTTATAAATTATTGATATTTATATTTTTATTTAAATTGGCTTAAAAATACAGAGATGAGATGGACGAGAAATTTCATGTTTTGCTGAAAGATATTTTGCTGAATTTCAGCATTTGATGAACTTAAACGCATACTGAAGTTTTAGACATTTGTATATTGCTAAAATTTCAACTTATTGATTTATGAGCACTATATTTAAAAGGTATAAGATTATGCGCTTTTAATCCTCACCTCCGTGGTCGGAATTGGTTAAGATCAACCCATGCTTGTGACTTGCCAAAATGGATGATTGGCTATGCCCCATACCCAGGACCTTAAACACTACAAACAGCTGCTGGAACACAATCAGGACATTCAGGATCTGCTCGACAAAATCCAGTTTGATACCGAACACGGTCAGATCTGGTTTGAAGAAAACCGGATGCTGCTGATTCATAGCGGCATCATGGGCTATTTGCGCAAAGACCTGTATCAGATGCTGGGCTATGAACGCACCAAACACTTTTTTATCCGCTGCGGCTATCAGGCCGGGATGCGCGATGCCGAAGTCACCTCACGACTGCGCCCGAACTTAAATGAAGTGGAAGCCTTTATGGCCGGCCCGCAGATGCACGGTATTCGCGGCATGGTCCAGGTTACAGTCAATGACCTGCGTTTAAGTCATGACCAGCATCAGTTTTATGCCGATTTTAACTGGCTTAACTCTTTTGAAGCCGAAGTGCATTTATCTGAATTTGGCGCAGCCGATGAACCGGCCTGCTGGATGCTGCTCGGTTATGCCTGCGGCTATAGCAGCTATGTGATGGGTCAAACCATTATTTATCAGGAAACCCATTGCGTGGCCAAAGGCGATGACTGCTGCCGGATTATCGGCAAACCGCTGGCCGACTGGGAAAATGCCAATGAACTGATCCGCTTTATGTCACCCGATCCGGTGTCAGACAAGATTATTGCCTTGCAGGCAGAGCTGAACCAGCTGAAACAGACCATCTACACCGATGCTGAAGCCGACTACACCATGTTTAATGCTATCGGTGAATCGGCGGCCTATCGCAAGGTCTGTGACCTCCTGAAAAAAGCTGCAGGCAGTAAAGTCGCAGTCCTGCTACAGGGCGAAACCGGTGTCGGTAAAGAAGCCTTTGCCCGCGGGATTCATCAGGCCAGCCAGCGCCGCCAGCAACCGTTTGTCGCAGTCAACTGTGCCTGTATTCCTCCCGACCTGATTGAAGCCGAATTGTTCGGGGTGGAAAAAGGTGCCTATACCGGCGCCAACCAGTCACGTGCAGGCAAGTTTGAACGCGCAGATGGCGGCACCATTTTTCTGGATGAAGTGATTGAGCTGTCACCGCGGGCGCAGGCCGCCCTGTTACGCATGTTACAGGAAGGCGAATTTGAACGAGTTGGTGATTATCGGACCCGCAAAGTCGATGTGCGTATTGTCGCCGCCACCAACGAAGATCTGGAACAGGCAGTCAAAGCCGGACGTTTCCGTGCCGATTTATTTTATCGGCTGAATATTTTTCCGGTACAGATTCCGCCACTGCGCGAGCGCCGTGAAGATATTCCGCTACTGGTCAATCATTTTCTGAAACGCTTTGAAAACCTGTATGGCAAAACCCTGCCTGGCCTGAGTGACAAAGCCAAAAATTATGTGATGAGTTATGAGTGGCCCGGTAATATCCGTGAACTGGAAAACCTGCTGGAACGCGCCACCTTACTGACCGATGACCAGCAGGAAATTAAACTAAGCTGCCTGTTTCCGCAGTTAAAGCAGCAGGCTAAAAATTCAACCTCCCCCAATTCAATTGAGACCCTGTTGACCGAGGATTTTTCTTTGGAACGGCATGAACAGGAAATTATTCTAACCGCCATGCAGCGCAGCCAGCAGAATATTTCTGAAGCGGCACGTTTATTGGGGATTAGTCGGGCAACGCTGGATTACCGGTTAAAGAAATATCAGATGGTTTAAAATTTAATACAGCAAAGTTCAGGTCAAATTCGGACCTGAATTTAGGTGAGCCAATATCTCCTTAAACCAATAATTTAATATTAATCGCAGCTATTGAGTATTTAGTTTAAGAATAGGCTTTGTTGCACAAAGATTTCATAACTATATGATTTTAAAAGTTTTGATTATTTTTTGATCCAAAATTAAATTTATTTAAATCAGATGCTTACATATTTATGCAACAAAGCCTATGGGCGAGTATAATTAAATATCCAATACCGATTCCCATTCGGATCAACACGAAAGTAGAGATTTCCACCATCACCTATTTTTTTACTCTTTTGCGGATCAGCCTTAAGTTTTTTAATTTGTAGCGCTGTGAGCTTATTCTGGGTACGTGCCATAATAAAAAACCACGCAAAAAAAATGTAGTAAGTTTTAACTTACTACATTTCTTATTACTTTATAACTGTCGATTCACGTCAAGTGTCAACGTACGTCGTACTGTTATATTCCAGCTTTAACCAATATAATCAATCGCTTATATTACGTTAAGCAATACTGGACAGTGTTGTTTGGCGGAAGCGGTGAGATTCGAACTCACGGAGGACTCACACCCTCGTCGGTTTTCAAGACCGGTGCATTAAACCGCTCTGCCACGCTTCCATGTGCGCCATAATACGAAGCTTTTTTCCATCTGACAAGTAAAAATTACATTCAAGTGACTCAAACGAATATTGTTTCATCAAATGTTTAAAGTTTGGCGGCCAATTCAGCACCTTCGCGAATGGCGCGCTTGGCATCCAGTTCCGCCGCCAGTTTTGCCCCGCCAATAATGTGATATTGCGCCAAGGTCTGCTGGCCATTTTCCGGCATAATCTCTTTAACAGATTCCTGCCCGGCACAGACCACCACGGTATCGACTCGCAATAACTGGTCATGGCCATCCATTTCTACCCATAAGCCTTCATCACCAATGGCTTTATATTGCACCCCGCGTAACATGCGTACGCCGTGCTTTTTCAGTTGTGCACGATGCACCCAGCCGGTGGTTTTACCTAAGCCGGCACCCAATGGCGTGGTTTTACGCTGCAACAAATAAATTTCACGCACAGGGGGATGAATTTCCGGTGCCTGCATACCGCCTTCAGATACATAGTGTGGATTTAAATCGACGCCCCACTCGCGTTTCCAGTCCTCCACAGGTTGCGGCTGTGGCTGCTGCTCCGGTTTTAATAAAAACTCGGACACATCAAAGCCAATGCCGCCAGCGCCAATTACCGCCACTTTATGACCGACAGGCGCGCCATTCAGCACTTCGGCATAAGACAGAACTTGGGGTAAATCGCTGCCCGGAATATTGAGTGTACGTGGCACCACACCAGTGGCAACAATCACCTCCTCAAAACCTTCACGTTCCAGCTGCTCGCGGTTAACTTTGGTATTCAGACGTACATCTACGCCAGTTTTTTCCAGCTGCACTTTAAAATAGCGGATGGTTTCGTGGAATTCTTCTTTGCCCGGAATCACTTTGGCCAGATTAAACTGCCCGCCGACATCGGCATTGGCTTCAAATAATGTCACCTGATGACCACGGCCTGCAGCCACCGTTGCAGCAGACATACCAGCGACTCCACCGCCCACCACGGCAATCCGTTTTGGCTGTTTGGTTTTGACATAGACCAGTTCGGTTTCATAAGCAGCACGCGGATTGACCAGACAGGTGGCGCGCTGGTTTTTAAAGGTATGATCCAGACAGGCCTGATTACAGGCAATACAGGTATTGATTTCATCGACCCGGTTAGTGGCGGTTTTATTGACCCAGAAAGCATCGGCCAGTAAAGGACGCGCCATCTGAATCATGTCGGCTTTGCCCGCTGCCAGAATTTCTTCGGCCGTATCCGGCATATTAATCCGGTTAGAAGCAATCACCGGAATCGATACCTGCTGTTTCACCGCTGCCGTGTAATCCACAAACGCTGCGCGCGGCACCGAAGTCACAATGGTCGGAATACGCGCTTCATGCCAGCCAATACCGGTATTCAGTAAAGTCACACCGGCCTGTTCCAAGGCTTTGGCTACCGTGATGACTTCATCCATAGTGTTGCCATCATGTACCAGATCCAGCATCGACAGACGGAAGCAGATAATAAATTTATCGCCAATTTCTGCACGAATGGCTTTGACAATTTCCACAGCAAAGCGCATTCGGTTTTCAATCGGGCCACCCCAGCGGTCATTGCGCTGATTAACATGACGGCTTAAAAACTGGTTTAGCAAATAGCCTTCAGAGCCCATGATTTCCACGCCATCATAACCGGCTTTTTTGGCCAGACTGGCGGTTTTCACATAGTCCTGAATGGTGTTTAAAATCTGTTTATCGCTGAGCTGGCGCGGTTTAAACGGTGAAATTGGCGATTTAATCGGGCTGGCCGACACCACAAAAGGCTGATAGCCATAACGGCCGGCATGCAGAATCTGCAACAGAATTTTGGCGCCATGCTTATGTACCGCGTGGGTCACCAGTCGATGCGGTGCAATATCCCCCAAGGTATTCATGGTGCCGCCGGCCGGTAATAACCAGCCCTGACGGTTCGGTGAAATCCCGCCCGTAATAATCAGGCCAACGCCGCCTTTGGCACGCTCACCAAAATAGGCCGCCAGTTTCGGATAATTATAAAAGCGGTCTTCCAGACCGGTATGCATGGACCCCATCACCACCCGGTTTTTCAGGGTGGTAAAACCTAAATGTAAGGGACTGAGCAGATGTGCATAGCTTGTTGTCATCATGTATTCCTGTACGCTGGTTTTGCAACTTGTTGCATAATACTGTAGCGATTTTTTATTATTTGTTTATGGCATTTTCAAAAAATTATCATGACAAACTGCCAATGTCAGTTCTGCCACTGCTTGCTGCTGCTTTTCCATAGCGCAATTGCACCGAGCACCGTGCCAATTGGAAAGCTTAATAACATTAGCACTGCCAGAATACGCGACAGTGTGCGTCCTTCACCATTGCCCCGTTTCACTTTCAAACAGGCGCTGATATTCAGATAAATCAACAGCAGCATCAAGGCCATCACAATCACTAAATTGAGGGTAGCAATACTGCGCTGCTGATATTCCAGATACAGGAACACCACTGCACTAAAACTGAGTAAACCGGCATAAATACCATGAACCAGCGCCAGGGTTTCATTGCGGTTATTGTTGGAGATCAATGGGGGCGGTGTGACATTGGGCTGCATCGGCATTTCCTCTCTGTGGATATAAATTGTTCTATCATACTCAAGCCAGGAATGGGCTGCTGTGGCCGAAAATAAACTGAAACCGATGAAAAAAGTCTAACTTTTTTCAGAAAGCAAATTTTTCAGAAAACATCGTTTCGGAAAAGTGCTACAATAGCGCCATTTTCGAATTCTCCTTGGCCACCATTTTGGTTGCCTATATTCATAAGTTAGGACTCGCAATGACTGATAATGCAACGATCTTGCAAAGCGTACCAGTAGGCAAAAAAGTGGGTATCGCCTTCTCTGGTGGTCTAGATACTTCTGCTGCTTTATTGTGGATGAAACAAAAAGGCGCTGAACCTTATGCCTACACAGCAAACTTGGGTCAGCCAGATGAAGATGATTACGATGCTATTCCGAAGAAAGCGGAAGCCTATGGCGCAGTAAAAGCACGCTTAATCGACTGCCGTTTACAGCTTGCACTTGAAGGTATTGCTGCAATTCAGTGTGGCGCGTTCCACATTTCAACAGGTGGTGTGCCTTACTTCAACACCACACCACTAGGCCGTGCAGTTACCGGGACCATGCTGGTTACTGCCATGAAAGAAGATGACGTGAACATCTGGGGTGATGGTTCAACCTATAAAGGTAACGACATCGAGCGTTTCTACCGTTACGGCTTACTGACCAACCCGGCGCTCAAAATTTACAAGCCGTGGTTAGACCAGACCTTTATTGATGAGCTAGGCGGCCGTGCAGAAATGTCACAGTTCCTGATCGACAACGGCTTCGACTATAAAATGTCAAAAGAAAAAGCCTACTCGACTGACTCGAACATGCTGGGTGCAACACACGAAGCCAAAGATCTGGAATATCTGAATGCCGGTATCAAGATTGTTGAGCCAATCATGGGCGTTGCGTTCTGGAAAGATGATGTTGAAATTGCGCCTGAAGAAGTTTCAATTACCTTTGAAGAAGGTTTCCCGGTTGCACTGAACGGCCGTCGTATCGAAGATCCGGTAGAGTTCATTCTGGAAGCCAACCGTATTGGTGGCCGTCATGGTCTGGGGATGTCGGATCAGATCGAAAACCGTATCATTGAAGCGAAATCTCGTGGTATTTACGAAGCTCCGGGTATGGCACTGCTGCACATTGCTTACGAGCGTTTAGTGACAGGTATTCATAACGAAGACACCATCGAACAATACCGCATCAACGGTTTACGTTTAGGCCGTTTACTGTATCAAGGTCGCTGGTTCGATTCTCAAGCCCTGATGCTGCGTGAAACTGCACAGCGTTGGGTTGCAAAAGCCATCACTGGTACGGTGACTTTAGAGCTGCGTCGTGGCAATGACTACACCATCATGAACACTGAATCTGAAAACCTCACCTATGAAGCTGAGCGTTTGACTATGGAAAAAGGTGATTCAATGTTCACGCCAATGGATCGTATTGGTCAGTTAACCATGCGTAACCTGGACATTACCGATACCCGTCAAAAACTTGGCATTTATACCGGTGCTGGTTTACTGGCCGTGGGTACAGGTTCTGCTGTTCCACAGTTAAAAGACAAGAAATAAGTTGTCTCTATGAAAAAACCGCCTTCGTGATCTGACCCCAATAAGTTGGACGGTTTGATTAAGCAGCTTTTAAGGACTGAGTTCTGTATTGTACAGGACTTAGTCCTTTTAATTTAACCTTGATTCGTTCATGGTTGTAATAATGAATATATTCTTTCACGGTCTGTTCCAACTCTTCAACTGAATTAAATTCCTCACCATAGAAACATTCTGATTTAAGTATTCCAAAGAAGCTTTCCATTGAAGCGTTGTCTAGACAGTTACCTTTACGCGACATACTTTGAATAAGCCCGTGCTGTTGAAGCTGTTGCTGATAAAATCTCATTTGATATTGCCAGCCCTGATCTGAATGAATAATTGGCTTATCATTCGGGCTGAGCTTGGCGATAGCATCTTTCAACATATCTTTAACTAAACCAAACAGTGGTCTACGTTGGAGCTGAAACGCAATGATTTCACCATTAAACAAATCCATTATGGGTGACAGATAAAGTTTTTCACCGCGTACATTAAATTCAGTTACATCTGTTACCCACTTCTGATTGGGCTTGTCTGCCTTGAATTGACGCTGCAACACATTCTTAGCAATTTTACCAATTTGCCCCTTATAAGAGCGATACTTTACAGCTCTAATACATGATCTGAGCTGCATGGACTGCATCAAGCGTTGAACACACTTATGGTTAATGGTAAACCCCAAATTCTTCAAGGCAAGTGTAATCCTGCGATACCCGTATCGTCCCTTATGTTTATGATATATCGCCTTAATTTGCTGTTTAAGGTCACTATATTTATCTTCACGCTTTGATTGCTGCTCATGATAAAAGTAAGTGCTTCGAGCCATTTCTGATGTACGTAACAAGTGCCTTAATTGATAGCTTTGCCTTAATTCAGATATGAATCTTGCAGCCGTTGCTGTTCGGCTTTTTCCTGTTCTTTGCGCTTCTGAATCAAGGCTCTCCGCTTTTTTAGATAAGCGACCTCTGCCCGTAGATACGCCAATTCCTCAAGTAGCTGTTCTTGAGTTTTATTTCGATCTTCTTGTGAGGTTTTAATTCTAGGTCGCTGTGGCTTTGGCATCTGTTTGGGGCGTCCTTTGGGCTTAGATTTTAAGCCATCTATACCGTGTGCCTGATATTTGCGCAACCATGTAGAAAGAGTTCCAACTTCTTTTAATTTAAAAAATCTTAAAGCATCGATAAGTGACAAGCCATCATTCAATATTTTAAGAACAACTTTAAGTTTGAACTCTGTAGAGTAGGTTATGCGATGAGATTGAGGTTTCAAGCCGTCTTCGCCAAGAGTCTGGTATATAGCAACCCATTGTCGAATAGTAGCTCTGTCTAATTTATATTTATTAGCTGTTTTTCTAAACCCATCATCATTTTTATTTGATAAATAATTTTGAACAACTTCAAGTTTAAACTGTTGAGAATATTTAGCCATAGAAAAGCACCCTTCAAATTGGACTAAGAGTGTCCAAATTTCGGGGTGCAGATCATTCGGGCGGTTTTTTTGTGCTTGCTGTTTGGGATTTATTCCAGCCCCTGCAGAATATCGCTGACCTGCGCGGTCTGATAATAAATCTGGTTCCGGCCGAGTTTTTTCGCCCGGTACAGCGCCTGGTCGGCACGGCTAATCAGATCATCCTTGGAAATCTCGAGCTCGCCTTTATACACGGTAAAACCCAGGCTGATAGTAATGATATCGGACACACTGGATTTTTCATGTGGAATGGCCAGCCGTTCAATTGCCCTAAAAATATTTGACGCCACCGCATAAGCACCATGCGCATCAGTTTCAGGCAGCAACACCACAAATTCTTCGCCGCCATAACGCGCCACAAAATCCATATGCCGAATCGCGTCTTTAATGGACTTGGCCACTGATGAAATGACTTCATCACCTTTTTGATGGCCATAAAAATCATTAAACAGCTTAAAGAAATCGACATCAATAAATAGCAAGGACAAGGGCCGTTCATCATGCCGCGCCTGCTCATAATAGCTGTTCAGCATTTCATCAAAGTTGCGCCGGTTCGACACTTTGGTCAGTGCATCATGCTGGCTTAAATGCAGCAATTCTTCACTGTTAATCCGGTTAATTTTCTCGCCGAGTTTCGCCTGCTGCATCACCAGAAAGATCATCCGCTCTCGGGTACACAGCATTTTACTCATTAAAAAACCCATCACTACGCTGCCGATGAGCACCCGCGCCATCACCATCACATCAATTGGAATGTAAAAGGTAAACAGCATGACCATGGTCATGACTGCCGCCATTAATCCGGTCAGCAGCATATGAAATGGTTTTACCCCGGTCAGCACATAGCCCATGATGTAAATGATACAGATGATCATCATGGCCTGATATTTCAGTGCTTCGGTATACACGGTCATGGTGAGCCAGGTCATCGACAGGATGGCCCAGAACACCAGCGCCATGGCGGCATAGGCAAAATAGCGCCGCAGGATTTTATAATGCGCAAAGAAAAACAGCGTCAGCAGACACAGGCCACCATTGAGTAGCCCGAGCAGACAGCGGATAAAATCATGCCAGAAATGTTGCGGCTGGATAATCCAGTAATCCCCGGGAATGACCAGCATGGTCAGAATAAAATAGACCAGCACCCCCGACCAGAAATACTGGTTAATATTATGCCGGGCACGCTCCAAATACTGCTGCCAAAATTCCTGTTCCAGCTGTTTCGGAAACACCTGACCCGCGCTGCGTCGTTGCCGGGCAATCAGTGCCTCTATTTTTTCCTTGTCGTATTGCAATTGGACAAGCTTATATTTGTATTCCATTGACATAAAATATAATTTTTATAGTCGCTTAAAAATAACACAAAATGATAAAAATTAATTCAATATAAGGCATCTTTTGTCTAGATTTGACGTTATCATTGTCAGGTTTATAGATTATCATTCCATTTATTTTTCGATCGGCATCACCTTGAATACGATTACTCTTTTACAGCCAGATGACTGGCATGCTCACTTACGTGACGGTTTAGCATTAAAACGTACAGTTCCAGATCTTGCCAAACAGTTTGCACGTGCGATCTGTATGCCGAATCTTGTCCCGCCTGTAAAAACCGTGGAAGAAGCGATCAGCTATCGTGAACGCATTATGGCGCATGTGCCAGAAGGCGTGGCGTTTGATCCGCGCATGGTACTGTATTTCACCGATCAGACTTCGCCAGCCGAAGTGAAAAAAATTAAAGACTCCGAGCATGTCAATGCCATCAAGCTGTATCCGGCCGGTGCAACCACCAACTCGGACAATGGGGTCAGCGACATCCGTAAAGTCTATGCGGTGATTGAACAGTTAGAAGAACATCAGGTGCCGCTGCTGTTACACGGCGAAGTAACCCATCAGCATGTCGATATTTTTGACCGTGAAAAACGCTTCCTCGATGAAGTGTTGGCACCTTTATTAAAACAGTTCCCGAAACTGAAACTGGTGCTAGAACACATCACCACCAGCGAAGCAGCGCACTTTGTTCTGGAGCAGGACCGCAACGTGGCCGCTACCATTACTCCGCAACATTTGCTGTTTAACCGCAATGACATGCTGGTTGGTGGGGTTAAACCACACTTCTACTGCCTGCCTATTTTAAAACGTCAAACCCATCAGCAGACTTTGCTGGAAGTGGCGACCAGTGGCAATCCGAAATTCTTCCTCGGAACCGACAGTGCGCCGCATTCTAAAAATGCCAAAGAAAATGCCTGCGGCTGTGCCGGCTGCTATAGCGCACCAACCGCCATTGAGCTGTATGCGCAAGCCTTTGACCAGGTCGGTAAACTGGACCGCCTAGAAGGTTTTGCCAGCCACTTTGGCGCAGACTTCTATGGTTTGCCGCGTAATACTGGTACGATTACCCTGGTTAAAGAAGACCAAGTGATTCCTGCAAGTTTAGACTATTTGGATGGTGAACAGATTGTTCCGCTATATGCCGGTCAAACCATCCAATGGAGAAAAGTGTGACAGACGAAACTCTACCTTTAATTGGTCAGCGTTTCCGTGGATTCTTACCTGTTGTGGTCGATGTCGAAACAGCAGGTTTTAATTCGCAAACCGATGCCTTACTTGAAATAGCCGCCATTCCGATTGTGTTTAATGCGGAAGGCCATTTTGTTCCGGGTCAGGCCTATCATGCGCATATTAATCCGTTTGAAGGGGCCAATCTGGACCGTCGTTCACTCGACTTTATCGGGATTGATCCGTTCAACCCGATGCGTATGGCCATGGCTGAAGATGAAAAAACGGCGCTGAAACGTATTTTTAAATCCGTGAATGAAGTGCGTCGCCAGCAAAACTGTACTCATGCAGTGCTGGTCGGCCACAATGCGCATTTTGATCTGGGCTTTTTACAGGCGGCCATTGCCCGTACCAGTACCAAAAACCAGAATCCGTTTCATAGCTTTTCCGTACTCGATACCGTAACCTTAAGCGCAGTGATGTTCGGTCAAACGGTACTGGCCAAATCCTGTATTCAGGCCGGCATTGAATTTGATGGCAAAGAAGCGCACTCTGCCCTGTACGACACACAAAAGACCGCGGAACTGTTCTGTTATATTTTAAACAAACTCACCCCACATCTACTTGACACCTTGGTGGCGGATCAATAAGATACCGCCATCTTCTAAACGTCCCTATCGTCTAGAGGCCTAGGACATCGCCCTTTCACGGCGGTAACCGGGGTTCGAATCCCCGTAGGGACGCCATCTCATTTCTCTCCCCTCCTGTTTGTTATTCATTCTTCTTTGCACAGCACTGTTGTCTATTTAAGCTGTTATTGCAAATAATTCTCATTTCTATTGATTAAGCCCATAAATTTAATGATAATCGCTTGCATTATCTTTTACAAAAAAACACATCTCATGCGTTTTGCCTATTCCAGCTTGTCTGTGGCCATTTTAAGCAGCTTCAGCTCCCTTAGTTTTGCTGAACAGATTCAAGAATCAGAACCTACCACCCTCTCTCCCTCGCTCAAACTGTCGACCATTGTGGTCGAGGCCAAAGAGGAAAATGCGCTGGGAAAAACAGTCTATAAACAGGAAGATTTAAAGAAAAGCCCGAATAGCAGCAAGAACATCACCGACTTTTTAAAGGTGAATCCGAACGTGCAGCTAGGTCACCGCTTTCGCAGCAGCTTGCAGCAAGGTGAACTGAACGCGGCCGATATCAGTATTAATGGCGGATTGGCTTACGATAACAAGATTCTGATCAATGGCCTCTCCATCAACAATACGATTAATCCGGTGGGGGCACAGCAATCCAATCATCCTAACCAGCTGATGGGCAATTCACAGGCCGCTGCCATTAATACCGACCTACTGTGTAAACTGACCGTGTTAGACAGTAATATCGGGGCGGAATATGGAGAATTTACCGGTGGCGTGATTTCTGCCGAAACCTGCGCTCCGCAAACCGAAATTGGTAAAATTCACGGTTCGCTCAGTTATGACTACACCTCGGATGCCTGGTCAAAAGTCAATTTCCCCTCTCAGGACAGCCGTGATGCTTTTGAAGATTCGAGCGATGAATCGGCACAGCCCTACTTCACCAAACAGGGCATCAGCCTGAACAGTTATGGCCGGCTCAGTGAACAATGGGGTTTTAATGCCTTTGCTTCATACCGGCATTCAGCCATTCCCTTAAAAACAGATTTTGCCGAATCAGGGCAATTTGAACAGCAGCGTCAGGCCCGCAATGCCGGTGTGGAATTATTTTATGATCCCTCTGAACGTACTTCGTTTAAGCTGGGTGCGAGCTTTTTGGAAAATGATGGACTGTATTTTAAATCCAATATCCGTGATTCTGAATCGACCCAGCACTCGAACAGCCAGAACCTGTATTTTAATCTGAACAACCAGCTCGACAGTGTCTTGCTGACCCAGCAGCTGAACTATCAACGCCAGCAAGCGGGACGTCAGGCTGCCCAGAATCACTATAGCTGGCTCAACTCGAGCAGCAAAAACTGGGGCAAGGACAAATATAGTTTCGAAGGTCATATGGGCGGCTTAAAGCAGCAAGAAAGCCGGCTGGAATACACCATTAAAGCCCTGTTTGAGCCGATTGAAACCGCATCTTTGCGGCATCAGTTTAAAATCGGGGCCGGCTATGGCCATTATGCTGCTTACTGGCAACGCCCTGAAACTGCCCACGTATATGCCACGCCTTTAAATTTAAGCGGCGCCGACTGCCAGTCTGATAATGGCACTCTATATGATGCCTGTGATACTGCGCCAAGTCTGGATGGAAAATATCAAGGCCAGTATTTAAGCAGCAAAACCAGCTATTATGCCGGTCAACTGGATATCCGTCAGGATCGCTGGCATGCCTTTATTGAAGACCAGATTCACTGGTATCAGTATCTGAGCGCAACCTTGGGCTTCCGGAGTGACTATGATTCCATCCATAAACAGAACAATGTTGCCCCCAGAACTGCACTAGAAATCCGTCCCTTGGGCAATGAACGCCTGATCCTTTTGGGTGGCTGGAACCGCTATTACGGGCTAAATGCGTTTGTGAATGAACTGAATGACCGGATTGACCAGTTTGAGCAGAAATATACACGCGCGCAGCTGGAACAGGGCTGGACACCCAAAACCGCAGGAAAGACCAGTTTCACCTATCGTTCCGAGCTGAAAACCCCGTATAGCGATGAAACCGTACTTGGCCTGAGTTCCAAACTGAATAATACCGCATTCAGCCTGAAATGGGTCAACCGTGACAATCAGGACCAGTTACGTAAAACCAAAATGAATCTGGAAGATCTGAGTTATAGCTATGACAATCGCGGGCGCTCTGCATCCGATATTTATTCGCTTTCCATCCGTAATCTGGCGCCACTGGCATTTTTAGGCGCACAACATCGTCTGGCCCTGAATGCCGACTATACTGAAACCACGCGCAATTTTGATCATTACGACAGCACCGATATTCTGACCGCCACCCCGCAAGTCTATTATAAGGGGCAACTGATTGATGCCGAGGATCGCCCTGCCCATGAATTTCATGTGCCGTGGACCGTGCGCCTGAACTGGGAGATGCAGTTTGACCGCCTGCCGCTAACGCTCAGTCATTTCCTGAGTTATCAGGGTAAAGTCGATGCCCTAAAGCGTGAGGCCAAAGGCTATACCGATGCACAAGGTGTGCAGCATGATGCCTATACGCCTTACACCACCCAGAACAAGTTTTATTGGGACTTGAAAGCCAGCTACCGGATTCCATCTTTTAAAAATACTCAAACCATTTTCGGCCTGACCATTAACAATGTCACCAACCGTGCCAACAGCTTTATTGACAGCAGCAGCAGCGCCCAGCCCGACATTGGCCGGCAGTTTATTGCCGATGTGACCTTTAAGTTCTAACGTGGAAACATGCACAGGCTTGCGCTTTTGGCCTGTGCATCCGCTATAATTGCAGTAATTTCCCATGCTGTTTTTATAAGACAATGTTAAAAAAGATTTTTCTGGTCCTGATTATTTTGCTGCCTTCGGCACTTTATCTGTACATTGTGTCGCGTGATAGCAAAGCACCGCAAGCGCCCGCACCGGCTGAACAGGCCGCGCCGCAACCACAAGCACCTGAGTACCAAACCCCAGACCACTAAACGTGGTCTTTTTTATCTCCAGTACGATGAGTCGTGCAGATGCTCATTGGTTAAAATCCAGTGCAGATTGAAGTGCTTATTAAAAACCGGGTGGCCATCATCAAACGATAAATTTTCCAACAGCCTAAACAGATACTTTTTAGACAAATAAATCCAAATCGTGGAATTATTCCCGTCATCAAATTGACATCTTTGGGACAAATCCCTAATATAGCCCTCACCTCGCAACGTCCCTATCGTCTAGAGGCCTAGGACATCGCCCTTTCACGGCGGTAACCGGGGTTCGAATCCCCGTAGGGACGCCATCTAAATCGCGCCAGACGATTACTTCTAACCCAATTGTTTTGATTATTGATTGCAGATTTGTAGTTTTTCTCTACAATAGCCTGCTTCTCTATTCTTTTATTCTCCTACTCTTATGCAGACATCTCATTCTCCGAATGATGCTACGCATCAGGGCAATTCTGCGCCTTTAAAACGCGCTATGAGTACTCGACATCTGGTTATGATTTCACTTGGTGGTGCAATCGGAACTGGTTTATTTTTAGGTTCGGGTGAAGTCATTGCACAAACGGGGCCTGTAGGTGCCATTCTTGCTTATTTTCTGGGCGGCGTGATCGCTTACATGGTTATGCTGTGTTTGGGCGAACTGGCTGTCCATATGCCTGAATCCGGTTCTTTTGGTGCTTATGCCAAACGTTATATTGGACCCGGAACAGGCTATACCGTCACCTGGCTGTACTGGCTGACCTGGTCAGTCACCCTGGGGACTGAATTTACCGCAGCCGCCCTGCTGATGCAGGAGTGGTTCCCGCACATCTCGATGTGGTTATGGACCATTATTTTTGGGGTATTTGTCTTTACCTTAAATATGGTGTCTAGCCGCTGGTTTGCTGAATCCGAATTCTGGCTGGCACTGGTCAAAGTCGTGACCGTGGTGGCCTTTATTCTGCTCGGTCTGCTGGCCATTTTCGGCGTGATCGGCTATCAGGGCTATGAATCTGCGCCGCTGTTTAGCAATTTAACCGCACAGGGCTGGTTCCCGGAAGGTTTATTCCCGATTTTCACCACCATGCTGATTGTGAACTTTGCCTTCTCCGGCACCGAACTGATTGGTGTGGCCGCTGGTGAAACCAAAGACCCGGCCAAAAACGTCCCGAAAGCCATCAACACCGCAATTTTCCGCCTGCTGATTTTCTTTGTCGGAACCATTCTGGTGGTGACTGCGTTATTGCCGCATCAGGAAGCCGGTCTGGCCGCTGAGGGCGTGAGTAGCAGTCCATTTGTGACCGTGTTCCAGCACATCGGGATTCCATACGCAGAAGATATTATCCGCTTCGTGATCATTACCGCCTTACTGTCTGCCGCCAACTCAGGGTTGTTTGCAGCATCGCGGATGATGTGGTCATTGTCGTATCAGAAGCAGTTGCCGCAGGTTTTCTCCAAGGTCAACTCGCGTGGTATTCCTTATGTTGCAGTGATGGTCACCATGCTGGGCGCAATGCCAGGCTTGCTGTCTGAGCAGTTTGCACCTGAGCTGATTTTTACCAACCTGCTCGGTATTGCAGCCTTTACCATGGTGGTGGTCTGGATGAGTATCTGCTTAAGTCATTTCAACTTCCGCCGTGAATGGTATAAACAGGGTCGTAGCGTGAAAGAGCTGGGCTTCGCCGCACCATTGTTCCCGATTGTGCCAATTCTGGGCTTTGTATTCTGTCTGATTACCTGTTTGAGTATGGTATTTGATCCATCCATGCGCATCAGTTTCTTTGGCTGTTTAATCTTTATTGCAGCCTGCTATATCAGCTATTACCGTTTTTATCATAAAAAAATCTGATCAGGATTTGCAGTAAAGAGCGGCCCCGGCCGCTCTTTTTTTATTTATACTGTTAAATAAAGCCATTCTCATTCACATGCTGACCCGACAATGAATATTATTTGCATTCATGGGATGAATCAGCAACACCAGACTGCCGATTCACTGCGTCGACTGTGGTTATCAATACTGGAGCAGGGTTTAAAACGCAGCCAGCAGTCCCATTTTTTGCCGATTTAAAACAGGTCATCTGTATGCCGTTTTATGGCGATTTGCTCTCCAAACATCATCTGCAAAACACTTTAAATGCCAGCACCCTGATGCCGCAGCACTGGCCGCATTTTCCACTGCTGCATCCAGTCAAAATTCAAAAACCGACCACAGTGGTGGAAGAACATCGCCCCGGCGATTGCAATATTCCGCATCTGCAAGTCTATGATGCACTTAACTTTAACCAGAAACTGAAATGGCTTAGTGCTTTAAGCCGGGATATTGCACTGCGTGATTTTGCCCGGCTGATCAATTATTTTCCCAAACTGCATGCCAGCTTGTTGCATAAATTTCTGGTCGAAGCCTATTTATACCTGGCCGATCCGCATTTTATTCAAGAGGTACACAGCCGGATTTATGCCCAGCTCTGTCAGGATGACACCCATATTATTCTGGCGCATTCCTTAGGCACGGTAATTGCCTATAATCTG
This sequence comes from Acinetobacter sp. Brlt_5, assembly GCF_051949055.1. Taxonomy (NCBI): domain Bacteria; kingdom Pseudomonadati; phylum Pseudomonadota; class Gammaproteobacteria; order Moraxellales; family Moraxellaceae; genus Acinetobacter; species Acinetobacter sp. Brlt_5. The sequence continues at coordinate 26,275 of NZ_JAYJLP010000015.1, read as the reverse complement.
TTAATTCAGCATCCGGAACTGAATATTGCACGCTTTATTACCCTCGGTTCGCCGCTGGCCTTTCGGGTGATTCAGGAGCATTTACAACAGCCGATTCAGCGCCCCACTGCCCTGCATGGCGACTGGATTAATTTTTATTCTCCGGATGATTTTCTGACCGCCTTCCCACTGTCGGAACCACCGTTTCATTTTAAACCGGCCATTCTGAACCGGCAGGTACAAACTCCGGTAGATCGTCCTCATGAAGTCTATGGCTATTTACAGCACCTCCAAGTCTTAGAGGCCTTGGTCGAGTTACTGCCAGAAAGTGCTTAAATTGAGGGAATTTTCACCTGATTTATGCAAATTGTTCTAAATTTATTCGCTTAAAAGCCTTGCAGCCAGAAAATTGTAGAAAAGCGTTTGACACCCTCCTTTTTTCACCCTAATATACGCCCACCTCTGAAACGTCCCTATCGTCTAGAGGCCTAGGACATCGCCCTTTCACGGCGGTAACCGGGGTTCGAATCCCCGTAGGGACGCCAATTTCAGAAGTAATATTTTATTAAGTCCCTATCGTCTAGAGGCCTAGGACATCGCCCTTTCACGGCGGTAACCGGGGTTCGAATCCCCGTAGGGACGCCACTTCTTCCAATCAAAAGAAGCGGTTTAAAATATTCTTCTGCACTGTCCCTATCGTCTAGAGGCCTAGGACATCGCCCTTTCACGGCGGTAACCGGGGTTCGAATCCCCGTAGGGACGCCATATTCGGGTCACATACGTGATTCATAAAAAAGCCCAAGCATTGCGACTTGGGCTTTTTTATTGCTGCAACTTTTTATTTGTACAGAACGGGAAGTATGAAAAATACTATCACCTGTTTAAAACGGTCATCTCACCTGCGCCCAGATCATTGTTTTTGACAGCCATAACAGGCCTGCTATCATTCACTTCATACAATCTCCTACGAATGTGGATGGAAATGCTCAAAAAAAGTTGAATAAAGCGTAGATGGGGAATCGGGATGGATCATCCCTCCCCCATTTCTGTTTAGGCCGATTTACGCGAGTTAATCTGTCCTTTAATGACTGCAGTCAAATTGCCTTTTAAATATTTAAAAAATACTTTTAAAGGCGAGAGTTTTGGATTCGGCTGTTTGCCTTGGGCAATGTCCTTGAACTGCGCGGCATACCAGATAATTTCCATAATTGCCATTTTATCGACCAGTGGAATGCCGGTCTTAATTTTATCGACACCATAACGCACGTCTTGCCCTGCCAGCAAACGATGTGCCAGATCTGGCTCTACCGCAAATGGGCGAGCAATCCCGATAAAATCACAGGCGCCGCTGGCCAGTGCCGTATTCATGCCTTGTACGGTCCGGAAACCGCCGGTCACCATTAAATGACAACGAACTTCCTGGCGGATCCGCTCCGCAAACTCCAAGAAGTAGGCTTCACGCGCTAAAGTCGAGGCTTTGCGTTTTTCCGCTTTTACTCCGGCCATGGCCGGTGCTTCATAAGTCCCCCCCGATACTTCAATCAGGTCAATTCCGGCAGCATCAATCGCTTTAAAGACCTGAATCACATCTTCCTCACTAATACCACCGCGCTGGAAATCCGCCGAGTTCAGCTTGACTGAGATGATAAAATCTTCAGAGGTCGCAGCGCGCACCGCCTGATAAATTTCCAGCAAAAAGCGCATCCGGTTGTCAATCGAGCCACCCCAACGATCTTGGCGTTTATTGGTTAGCGGTGATAAAAACTGGCTGATTAAGTAGCCATGTGCGCCATGCAGCTGCACCCCTTCAAAACCGGCCTGCTCACAGATCTGCGCTGCGCGGGCAAAGCGCTGGATAATATCAAGAATCTCATCTTCACGCAGTTCACGCGGTGTGCCAAAGGTGGTGGCCAAGGCCGGGCTAAACGGTACGGCGGAAGGCGCGACGGTTTCTTTGTTCAGGCCTTTCGGACATTGCCGTCCCGGATGCGACAGCTGCACCAGTTGCACCATGCCATACTGCTTGCCAATCTGTGCCCACTGTTGCAACTTGGCCAGATCACGTTCTGACTCAATGGCCACCACGCCCGGTTCATTTTTGGCGCGAATATCCACCATGACATTGCCGGTAATGGCACAGCCCAGCCCACCCTTGGCCCAGGCCTCATATAAGCCCAAATGTAACTGGTTCGGCTGACCAGCCGTATTGGCCAGCGCCTCACTCATAGCGCCTTTAATGATGCGGTTTTTAAATGTGGTCTTTCTAATTTGAAGCTGATCTGCAATCTGGCTCATTGGTCAATCCTGACATTGTGGTCTAGAGCAAATACTCCATTGAATTACCCCAATGGTCAAGCAGATTTTGACAACTCGTATTGTCAAAAATCGTTACCGCTTAGTATTGACTGGCCTGAATCAGCTGCCGGGTATAGTCAGTTTGTGGCTGTGCAAACAGATCTTCAGTACGCTGGAATTCCATCACCTTGGCATGTTTCAGTACCAGTACCTTCTGACACAAGGCCTTGACCACCTGCAAATCATGGCTGATAAACAGATAGCTCATCTGCTCCTGCTGCTGCAAACGCCGCAACAGTTTAACGATGGCGCGTTGTGTGGTGCGGTCCAGCGCCGAGGTCGGCTCATCCAGAATCAGCAGTTTCGGTTTCAGCACCAGCGCACGTGCCAGTGCAATCCGTTGCCGCTGTCCACCGGATAGTTCATGCGGATAACGGGTTTTAAAACTGACCGGCAATTCAACTTTTTCCAGCGCCAGATCAATGCGCTGCTGAATTTCGGATGCTGACAGCTTTTGTAAGGCCAACCCTTCGCCAATGGTCTGCTCGACATTTAAACGCGGATTCAGACTGCTAAACGGGTCCTGAAATACAATCTGAAATTCACTGCGTAATGGCCGCAGCTGCTTTTCCGAAAGCCGGTTCAGGTCCTGCCCCAGCAAATCAATTTTGCCCTCACTGGCAGTTAAACGTGAAATCGCCAGTGCCAGCGAGCTTTTACCGGAACCACTTTCCCCGACAATACCGATGGATTCGCCTTGCGCCAGATTTAAATCCAGCGGCTCCACCGCGACAAAATAATTTTTGACCCGATTGAGTAAACCCTGCTTAATGGGAAACTTCACACCCAGTTGTTGCAGTTGCAATAAAGGCTGAGTCGCCTCTACCTGTAAAGCCTGACCAAAATCATGATGCAGCAGTTCCCGGGTATAGGCCTGCTGCGGCGCATGAAAGACCTGTTCAACCGGCCCCTGCTCCTCGACCTGGCCTTTGTTCATGACAATGACCTGATCGGCATAATGCCGCACCAGATTCAAATCATGGCTGATTAAAATCATGGCCATCTGCCGGCTGCGCTGTAAGCTTTGCAGCAGATCCAGAATTTGCGCCTGCAGGGTCACATCTAACGCAGTGGTCGGCTCATCGGCAATCAGGATGTCCGGATCAAGCGCCAAGGCCATGGCAATCATCACCCGCTGGCGCTGCCCACCTGACAGTTCATGCGGATAACGCTTCAGTTTATCTTCCGGCTGGGGAATGCCGACATCTTGCAGCAATTGCAGTACGCGTTGCCGGGTTTCCGCCTTGGAATAGCCTTGTAACAGCAGGCTTTCGCCAATAATTTTTTCCACCCGATGCAGCGGATTTAATGCCGTCATCGGCTCCTGAAAAATCATGGCAATGCGCTGGCCGCGAATCTGGCGTAGTTGTACCGGATTCAGCTGTAGCAGATCCTGCCCCTGAAACAGTGCCTGCCCCTGAATCTGTAGCTGACTCGGCAACAAGCCCAGCAAGGCCAGACTACTCACCGATTTACCCGAACCACTTTCACCGACCAGCGCCAGTGTTTCGCCAGCGTGCAATTCAAAATTTAAATTGTGCACCAATAGCTGCTGTTGATGCTGAATCTGGAGCTGCTGTACCGTCAGCACTGGCGTGCGCTTACTGGCGTCTTGGGTCGAATGCATCACGGGTCGCCTCTCCAATATAAATCAGTAAAGATAAAACAATTGACAGGGTAAAAAAGCCCGACAATGCCAGCCACGGCGCATTTAAATTATTCTTGCCCTGTAGCAGCAGTTCGCCTAAAGATGCAGCATCGGGCGGCAAACCATAACCGAGGAAATCCAGTGCAGTCAGCGCGGTAATATTCGCAGTCAGCATAAAGGGTAGTTGTGACAGACTTGAACTCATGGCATTGGGCAAGATGTGCCGGAACATGATGGTACGGTCGCTCACACCCAGGCTGCGGGCAGCACGGACATAATCAAAATTACGTGCCCTTAAAAATTCGGCCCGGACCAGTCCGACCAAGGTTGGCCAGCCAAACAGCAGCATAATCAGAAACAGCCAGTACACACTCGGACTAAACATACTGACCAGAATCATTACCATGAATAGCATTGGTAAACCGCCCCAGACTTCCAGAATCCGCTGTCCCAGCAAATCGACCCAGCCGCCATAATAGCCCTGTATCGCCCCGACGATAATGCCAAGTGCAGCAGAGGCCAGCGTTAAGGCAAATCCGAATAGCAGTGATACCCGCAGGCCATAGAGAATCCGCGCCAGTACATCTCGGCCCTGATCATCGGTCCCGAGCCAGTTATCGCTGGTCGGTGGTGACGGCACCGGCACAGCCAGCTCTAAATTCGGTGACTGATAAGAATATTCAATCAGTGGCCAGATGGCCCAGCCCTGGTCCTGAATCAGTTGCTGCACGGCCGGGTCCTTATATTCTGCTTCGGTTTCAAAGACCCCGCCAAAAGTGGTTTCAGGATAAGCCTTGAACACCGGCATATATAAGCTGTTTTCATATTTGACCAGCAGCGGCTTGTCATTGGCGATCAGCTCGGCTGCTAAGGACAAGATAAAAATCAGGGCAAAGGCGATAAAACAGCCAAATCCCAACCGGTTCTGTTTAAAACGCTGGAGCCGCACCTGCATTAAGGGAGACATTATTTGGCCCCCCGTGATTCAAAATTAATCCGTGGATCAATGACCTGATACAGCACATCACTGATCAGTCTAAGGACCAGTCCCAGCAAGGTAAAAATAAACAGGGTGCCAAAAATTACTGGATAATCACGCTGTACAATCGCTTCAAAGCCCAGCAATCCCAGACCATCGAGGTTAAAAATAATTTCAATAAACAGGTTACCGACAAAGAAAATCCCAATTAATGCTTCCGGCAGGCCAGCAATCACAATTAGCATGGCGTTACGAAAAACATGGCCATACAGCACCCGCGATTCGGTCAGGCCTTTGGAGCGTGCCGCCAGCACATACTGTTTATTCAGTTCTTCCATAAACGAGTATTTGGTTAAGTAGGTCAACCCGGCAAATCCACCAATCACCATCGCCAGCAGCGGTAAGGTCATATGCCAGAAATAGTCTTTGATTTTACCCAGCAGACTCAGCTGATCGAAGTTTTCCGAGACCAATCCCTGTAGCGGGAACCACTGAAAATAGGAACCACCGGCAAAAAATACAATCAATAAAATCGCAAAAGCAAAGGCCGGAATGGCATAGCCAATGGCCAGCAAAATAGACGTGGCTTTATCAAAGATCAGACCATGCTGACGGGCTTTTTTTATCCCGAGTGGAATAGACACCAGATAAATCAGCAAGGTGCTCCACAATCCTAAAGACAGCGATACCGGCAGTTTTTCCCACAGCAGCTGGGTCACCGGCTTGTCTTTAAAAAAGCTGGTGCCAAAATCAAATTGCAGATAGCTGCTCAGCATTAGCCAGAAACGCTCATGAATTGGTTTATCAAACCCATATTGCGCTTCAATTTTAGCCACCATTTCATCACTTAGACCTTTGGCGCCCTGATAGGGCGTTGAACCGGCCGCAGCAGTTTCGGCACTGCCACTCCCGCCCATGCCCTGAAAGGCTTCTGCCTGCTGAATTGCCTGCTCGACCGGACCGCCCGGGGCAATCTGGATCACAATAAAGTTAATCAGCAAAATCAGAAACAGTGTGGGAATAATCAGCAACACACGTTTCAGGATATAGGTTCCCATGCGCTCAGCATCCTTGTGGCAAAGCCAGCTTATTGTTTACGCAGATACTGGGCTACTTTTTGCGCCCCGGCTGCATCACTCCACCAGTAATCAAGTCCAATGGAAAGTTTTGGTTTTATTTTCGGTTGTTGGTACATATTCCAGTAGGCCAGCCAGTGCTCGCCTTTGCCATAGGTCGGAATCTGGTAATAACCAGCGCGTAATAAGCGGTCCAGCACTTTGGTCCGGACAATCAGCTGCTGGCGGTCAGGCGCGTAAATAATTTTCTGAATGATGTCATCAATGACCGGATTCTTGATGCCGGCATAATTATAATTGCCCGGCTGATCTGCCGCGGCACTGCTCCAGAATTGCGCCTGTTCATTGCCCGGACTTAAGGACTGTGGCAAGACCATGGTGCTTAAGTCAAATTCTGCCCGGCGCATCCGTTCAATATATTGCGGCACATCGACCTGACGGATATTCACCACAATCCCCAGACGTTTTAAATTGCGCACAAAAGGCATTAAAGTACGCTGCAAGCCATCCTGATGAATTAAAAATTCCAGCTGGATGGTGTTGCCTTTCGGATCAAGCAAACGGCCATCCTTGAAGCGATAGCCGGCATTCAGCAGGATATGCCGGGCTTTGAGCAGACCGCTGCGGTTAAAACCGCTGGCATCACTGACCGGGAATTTCCAGTTGGCCAGCACCCCCTGACGCTGCACCGGATGCAACTGTTTTAAATACGGCTTTAACAGTGCCAGCTCCGCCGCGCTTGGACGACCTTTGGCTTCCAGTTCGCTATTGCTAAAATAACTTTGCAAACGCTGATACTGTCCGTAAAACAGGGCTTTATTCTGCCATTCAAAATCATAGGCATGGCTGAGCGCCTGACGGAAATGAATATCCTGCATCGGTGCACGCCGGGTATTAAACACAAAACTTTGTGTTGGCACCGGGTTTTCATGCCGGAACTTATATTTCACCACCATCCCCGCTTTCACTGCCGGGAACTGATATTCTGTCACCCATTTGCGCGCGGTATATTCTTCATGCAGGGTGTATTGGCCCGACTTAAAGCCTTCAAAGGCCACATCCATATTGCGGTAATAGACAAATTTAAGCCGGTCAAAGTTATAACGGCCCTTATTGACCGGCAGATCTTTGCCCCAATAGTTCGGATTACGCTTATAAGTAATACTGCGTCCGGCATCAATGCGTTCAATCAGATACGGGCCTGACCCCAGCATCGGCTGCAAGGTAATCCGGCTAAAGTCCTTGCCCTGCCAGTCTTTCTGGGAATAAATCGGTAAGGCCGATAAAATCAGCGGCATTTCACTGTTGTTATCGGATTTAAAGGTCATTTTGACCTGATGTCTGGATAAGACCTCGGTTTTATCCAAATCGGCAATATACATCTGCAAACCCGGATTAGATTTGCTCTGGAAGGTATCAAAACTGAATTTGACATCAGCCGCGGTGACCGGTGTGCCATCACTAAAACGTGCTTTTGGATTCAGATGAAAAATGACAAATTTAGTCTGCTTCGGGTCATAAGTCACTTTTTCTGCCAGCAGTGGATACATCACCCCCGGCTCATCTAGCGAGCTGGTCATGAGCGAATCAAACAGATAATTCACCCCATCGGTCGCACTGCCCTTACCGTTCATGCTGTTCAGGTTGTCAAAAGTGCCATTGCTGGACTGACTGAGTATGCCGCCTTTGGGCGCTTGCGGATTGGCATAGGGCATGGCCGCAAGCTGGCTGTATTTCGGACTGCTGTGCAGCGCAATATACGGCGTGGTCTGCAGCGCAGCCCAGCTCCAGCTTGAGGTCAAAGCCAGTGCTGTCGCCACAGCACTCAAGCGATATAAAGATCTGTTCATGCGGTCACGACTCCTTGTGCCCGGCAATTACAGGTTCGGAACCTTGATGATCTCTCCAATACGCAGCTGCGTATTCGGTTTAATCTCGTTCATATCGGCCAGTTCACTGGTTTCCAGACCATAACGGCTGGCCAGCCCAATCAGGGTATCACCGCGCTTGACCTTATATTCTGTCATGGTTTTTGGCAATTGCAGGGTTTGTCCCACTCTTAAACCGGCACGCGGACTCAGGCCATTCAAGGCCGCCAGTTCAGCGACCGAAATACCGGTACGGCTGGCAATGGCATTTAAGGACTCACCGGCTTTAACGGTATAGGCTTCAGTTGCTTTACCCGTGCTGGCGGTGCTCACCGCTGCACTTTCCGCGGCACGGTTGCTACTGCTGTCCAGATCACCTTCAATTTTTAAACGCTGGCCAATCCGCAGTGCAGCAGTACGTGGCAGATCATTTAGTGCGGCCAGATAGTTCAGCTGCAAATGATATTTACGCGCAATACTATTTAAGGTCTCACCCGATTTTACAATATGAATATCAGAGTTTGCCGCAGTTGTGCTGACCTTACTTTCTTCCACTAGCGCTGGCTCACCGCTGAGTTTCAGGCGCTGGCCGGTACGTAAACCGGCAGTCCGGCTGATGCCATTTAAACTGGCAATCTGCTCCAGACTCAGGTTATAGCGGTTGGCAATGGCAGTTAAGGTATCTCCCGACTGTACTATATAACTATCCGGGATGGTCGAACCGGCGGGAATTTTTAAAGTTTGCCCAATTCGCAGGCCGGTATTGGTCGAAATCTGGTTTAAGGCGGCCAGATCAGCCAGACTCATTTTGCTTTGTGCGGCCACACTCGATAAGGTGTCGCCGCGCTGGACAGTATAGTTTTCCGTTTTAATCTCAGCTGTTGATGTACTTGGCACTGCACGACGACTCTCTGCGGCCGTTTCAGTTTTTGCTTCGGCTTTCGAGTCACTTACAGGCACATTAATCCGCTGTCCAACCAGCAAACTGCTGCCAGCAGTCAGACCCGGAGTTAAGGCTGCCAGTTCTGCATTGGACAAGCCATGACGGTCCGCAATCAGTTTCAGATATTCACCGCGCTTCACCGTATAGCTTTGCGTGGCCACTTTGGTTTCAGCCGCTTTCTGCTCAGCTGCCTTGGCACGCATCTCTGCTGTTTCTTGCAGATTCAGCTTCTGGCCGACAAACAGGCCACTGCTTGTGTTCAGATTATTGTAATCCGCCAGCTGCTTGACCGATAAACCGAACTGATTGGCCACACCAGTTAAGGTATCGTTGGCTTTAACCACATAGGATTCCGGCTGCTCTTTAGCTTTGGCTGGCGCGGCAGCTTGTGGCTTGGCATCATATAAATAGATGGTAGTACCGGCATATAAAGTCGAGTTTGGATCAATCTGGTTCCATTTTGCCACATCACGCCAGTTCACCCCATTTTTCATGGCAATCAGCACCAGGGTATCGCCGGCCTGTACCGTATAGGTACTGCGCTTGCCTTTTGGCGGCACCACCACCACTTCAGTGTCGGTCTTGATTACGTTCTTGCCCTGGTTCCGCTGGGCTTCATCTGAATCTGGACGGGTGCTATCCGCGACACTTTTCGGGTAAGCAAAACCTTTGGTCAGCTCTTTGCCTTGCTGCTCGGCCACCGACAGACTGGTCTGAATCGCGGTCAGCTTAATTTTGCCATCATAAGGATCGACAATTTCAGTACCTTGTGGTGCAATTTCTTTTAACTCGGCCACCACCTGCGCCTGTTCAGCCTGAGAGGCCACCGGCTGCAACACCTCTTCTACCGTTTTGTTCTGGTCTTCAGTTTTCACTGCAGCCAGAATCTGTTCACGTTCTGCTGCTGAAATTGGCGGTTCGACCTTCACCGGCTGAATATTCTGTGCCGGGGTAATGGCCACCGGAATACGTGGAGCACTTGGAATATCTGAATTGGCCGCAAAAGAGGCCAAAGCCGATGAACCGCGTGGCGTACTGATCCGTTTGGTGCTGGTTGTAGTCGTGCTGCTAGCAGTTTTGGCTGTGCTCGCTGGTGTAGTCGTAGCAGTACGCTGAGTTACACTGGCCGTCAAAGCGGGTGTGGTGGTTTTTGTAGCTGGGGCACTGGTCGTGGTCTGCGTCGTCACACTAGGACGAGTGTTGCTGGCCAGCAATCCACCACCTTGCAGGTTTTTCAGACGTTCATCGACTGTTGGGCTTAAATCGGCTGGAATCAGAATCCGCATCGGGCTGGCACTGTCAATTCGGTCAGTACGATGGCCCGGGTTCAGTGCATATAACTCGGCACGGCTAAGACCAGTAATATTGGCCACATCATTTAAATTCACCGCTCCGACCGTCACTTCACGGAAATGGGGACGGTTGGCAATTGGCGGCAAACGCACCCCGTAGGCACCTGGATTTTTAATAATTTGCGCCACTGCCAGGAAACGCGGCACATAGTTCATGGTTTCCTGTGGCAATTTCAGTGACCAGTAATCGGTCGGTAAACCGGCAGCCTTGTTACGGTTAATCGCCTGCTGAATACGGCCCGGTCCGGCATTATAAGCGGCCAGAGCCAGCTCCCAGGAACCAAACTGGTTATACAGGCTACCGAGGAATTCATAGGCAGCACGGGTCGATTCGACCACATCACGGCGGCCATCATACAGCGGGGTCTGTTTCAGACCATAAATACGTCCGGTACTTGGAATAAACTGCCATAAACCGGCTGCAGCAGCGCTACTGGTTGCTGCCGGGTCGTACGAACTTTCAATGACTGGTAATAATGCCAGTTCGGTCGGCATGCCACGGCGCTCGGCTTCTTTAACTGTGTGATACAGATAACGTGAAGCACGCGCACTTAAACGGTCAATATACGGCTGACGTGAAATAAACCAGCCGCGCTGCGCTTCAATACGCGGATTCCAGTGTTCCAGATCCATTTTGAAACCTACGGTCATACGCTTCCAGACATCACCGTGTTTTAAAATCAGTAAACGGTCGCCTTCTACCGCGCGCATGTCGGTGGCCGACAATAAATCTTCCAGTGAATCTAAACTGCTGGCGTCCAGATAACCTGAACCAACCTGACTCGACGTTGACGCTTTGCTGGCACTTTGTGTAGAGGTACAGCCGGTGCTGATGCCGAGCGCGGCCAGCGCTGAACCCAAAACTGTAATTTTAAATAGTGCCGGGACCATAGGCTGCCACATGCGTGTGGTTGGTTTATACATAGGAAATCCAAACAACTCGTCTATAAATTATTTTTTAGATTTGACATTGTAGTGAAGCATCACTACGACACAAGGTTTTACTCTAGCGCGATTCTAATATAAATGTTACAAGAAATTAAAAAATTGACGTCTTCGGCGTTTCTGATCTGCAATTGCGTTATACAATAGCGGCTCGGTTTTTATTTGGCTCTCTTTGGATCTGGCTTATGTCTCAAACAATCACACTATATGTGGATGGTGCTTGTCGTGGAAACCCTGGCTTGGGCGGTTGGGGCGCATATGTCATTACAGAAACCCAGCAACACAAACTTTATGGCGGTGAACTGGAAACCACCAACAACCGTATGGAGCTGACGGCAGCCATTGAAGGCATTCAGTTCTGCCCGGCAGAGGCCAAACTGATTCTCTGGACCGATTCCAACTATGTCAAACGCGGCATGAGCGAATGGATTGCCGGCTGGAAAAAGAAAAACTGGAAAGATGTGAAAAATCCGGACCTATGGCAAAAACTGGATGCCATCTGTCAGGGTCGTGAAATTGAATGGCACTGGATTAAAGGTCACGCTGGCCATGCTGGCAATGAAATGGCCGATCAGCTGGCCAACAAAGGGGCCGATCTGGTATTTGCACAGCAGGTCAAAGTGACGCCGGTACAAATCATTACTGAAGATAAAAGCGCTGAGTCTGAAGTCATCCCGCCGGGCACGGCTAAAAAAAAAGCAGAATCTGACTGGTTGCTCGACGACCCTTTTGGCTTCGATCTAGACGACAGCCAACTAGACGTTGAAGTCGAAGAAGAACTGCTAATGGTGCAGGAGGATCATCTCAGTCTGACCCAGCACAGCATTACCGTGACGCAAACCCTCAGTCAAAATGACAGCCCGAATCAGAACGAAGTCCTGATCCAAGATGAAACCCAGAACCAGAGTGCAACAGCGCCAGCAAACACGTCATCGCATCCCCATATTGTGATTACCCCGGCCACGGTTCAGGCTTATGGTCCACGCCAGCTGATTCTGGATACGGAAACCACCGGTTTTTATTATCAGGATGGTGACCGGATTATTGAAGTCGGCGCGATTGAAATGGTCAACCGCAAACTGACCGGCAGCTCGATTCATATTTATATCAACCCGGAAAAACCGGTCGGTGAATCGGAAGTGGTGCACGGTATTTCGGATGAGTTTTTAAAAGACAAGCCGAAGTATGCCGAAATTGCTGCAGTGCTGTATGACTATTTAAAAGGCGCGGAAATTATTGCGCATAACGCCACCTTCGATATGAACTTCCTGGATATGGAGTTTAACCGCTGTGGTCTAGGCGATTTATCGGCGGTGTGTGAAGTCACCGATACCCTGGTAATGGCCAAAAACAAGCATCCGGGACAAAAGAACTCGCTCGATGCCTTAGTGAAGCGTTATGAAATTCCGGCGCGTGACCGTACCTTCCACGGCGCCTTGCTCGATGCTGAAATTCTGGCCGATGTCTATCTGGCCATGACCGGTGGTCAGGTGTCCTTTGATATGGATGCCCTGTCGGCCCATCATGAAGAACAAAGCGGTGAATCGGGCCGTCGCAGCATTGAAATGGAATTGCCGGTGATTCTGCCTTCTGCCGAAGAGCTGGAAGCACATGAGAATTGGGTCAAACAATTTGAAGAAAAGCATGGACAGCCCTGCTTTTTTGCCAAATAAAAAAACCGATGATTGTAATTTTTTGTATTTAATCTGTTCCTAGTTCAGTTATAGTTAAGATAAACAGGTCTGCTGTTTTTGCAGCAGGCCCATAAACAGATAAAACACTAGGAAAGGTGCAGATACATGTCTTACCAAACCTCTATTCATTTTGATCCGACTGCGTTACTGATAATAAAAAATGAGGTTGATAATTCAATCAAATTGGTGGAATCCGCAGTCAGCACCTTGGCAGAAGATCAGACTTTACCTTTCGGGATTGATGATGCCCTCAACCAGTTTGAACAATGTGCCCAGGTACTGGCCCTGATTGATATGTCGAGCCTGGCAAAAATTGCCCAATATTCAGCAGAATTAATGCGCAAGATTATGGGGAATCCGGCGCAAATTAAAACTGAAGACGTGATTGCCTTAAGTGAAGGCACCACCATGCTCAAGCGCTACATCGAATTTATTTGTCTGCGCGAAGTTAAAATTCCACAGTTTCTGCTCGATACCTTAAACCGTCTGGAACGTGCCTTGGGTAAACCACTCACCCAGGAAGGCCAGCATATTGAATCTCTGCTGGACTGTATTCACCCGGAATTCAAATTGCCACAAGCACCCGGTCTGGAAAAATCAGGCTATGTGCATCAGCTGTATAAACTGTCGCTGTACAAGTTACTGAAGCAGGAAGAATCCGAGCTGGATCTGCAAGCCATGAAACTGGTCGGCACCTATTTAGCCGGTCTATCCGCCCAGCATCCAAGCCAACAATACTGGAATCTGGTCTATGTGGCGTTAAACCAGATTGATAACCTGCTGCTGAATGAACCGCGTTTACGTACCTTAATCAGTATTGAACTGAATATGCGTCAATACTTTGCCGCGCCAGACAGCTTCCAGGCCCAGTTAAGTGATCTGGCCAACATCCTGAGCCTGTGCATTAGCCAGGAAGATCAGGTGGCCCAGCACATCCGCGAACAGCTGAATATTGGCGAAGACCTGCTGACCGATACCCAGCTGCAGGTGTTCAGCCGTCATCTGTATGGTCCGGATTTTGAAACCATGCAGACCATCAGTGCTCTGGCGACCAGTGAAATGGCGCAGATTCGCAATGATATCGAATACAACTACCAGAACATGACCCCTGAAAAAACCCAGGAGTTGCAGGCCAAGCTGAAAGATCTGGCCAACATCTTTAAAGTACTGAACCTGAATGAAGCCCACCGTGATCTGCTGGTTCAGGCCTACGCCTTGAGTCAGGCCGAAGTGCTCAAAGAAGAAAGCTTTGCCCAGCAGCTGATGAACACCATTTTATCAGCGATGAACTCGATTGGGGTGCTGGAGCGTCATCATACCTCTAGCCGTTTACAGCTGCGCGTTAACAACATGCACATTTCGCTGGACCGTTTAGATGAAGCGCATGAAGTATTGCTGAGCGAAACCAAAATCTTAATTGATCTGGCTCAGCAGATTCTGGTGCAGCACGTTCAGGATCAGGATGTGCGCTTACTGGAAAACACCTGTACCCAGCTGCGTGAAGTGGCCGGTGCCCTGCTGTTCCTGAATGAAGAAAAAGGCCAGCAGGCGCTGCTGACTGCCGCTGACTTCATCTATCGTAAATGCGAAGCCGGTGAAACGCTCAGTAGTGACGAGCTGAATGCCGTGTTAGACACCCTGGCTGGTGCCGACATGCTGATTGACAATTTAAAAAACAAACAGCCTGTTTTACAGTCGATGTTTGATGTAGCATTGGCAAGTAGCGAAAAACTGAAAGCTGTAGCCTAATGTCTGAACTCTCACTTGCCTATATTTTTCACCAACAGCAACTGCTGGTCGATGAACAGTTTCAACTGCCCCGGGTTGAAAAATTAGCAAGTGACCTGTCTACGGGCAATCAGGTGATTGCCCGCGACTTACTCCCCGATGAACCCATTCCTGAAGGCTATCAATTATTGCCAATTCGCCAGCTGTTACAGTTCTGGAACAGTGCCGAATTTGAACAGGCCAGCCGTGCAATCCAGTTGCTAGAATGGCGTCGTAATCACCGTTTTTGCAGCCACTGCGGCCATCCAACCGAAGCGCATGCCACCGAATATGCCATGGTTTGCCCGGTCTGCCAGTATCGCCAATATCCACGTGTACAACCCTGTGTCATTACCGTCATTACCCGCGGTGAAGATGAAATTCTGCTGGCCAAAAATGCGCGAAACACCACCAATATGTATGGCCTGATTGCCGGTTTTGTTGAGGTGGGAGAAACCTTGGAAGAAGCGGTACGCCGTGAAACCGCGGAAGAAGTCGGTATCCAGCTAAAGAATATTCAGTATCTGGCCAGTCAGCCCTGGCCTTTTCCAAGCAACCTGATGATTGCCTTTAAAGCCGAATATGCCGGTGGTGAACTGCAGTTACAGGAAGAAGAAATCAGCGACGCACAATTCTTTAAATTTGATCAGCTGCCGAATATTCCATTCAAAGGCAGTATCGCCCATGCCATGATCAAACACGTGACCGAAGGCTCTGCCGTCGCCGACGACAGCAAAGCCTGGCTCTAAAGAGACACTACTCAGGAATTTAGCGTTTCTTCCAGCGCCTGCATAATCGTGTGCTTGGTCTTGAAATAACGGCTAAACAGACTCGATACCGAGCCCATAATACTGACATGCCCGGTGCGTGGAATGGTGATCAGCTGACTATGATTGCCATGCTTGTTTAGCACATGATCAAAATCAACCGCATTACTCAAATGCACAATCTGGTCATTCTCAGCCACCAGCAAATAGTGACGAATGTGATTACTTTCCACAAAGTAATACGGCATCACATCATGATAAGGAATGGTCTGATCAAATGCATCGGCACAAAGCGGATCATCTTTATAGTCAAAATGATAGGGACCAGCCAAGCCAATCGCAGCCCGAATATTGTCTCGGCAGTTCAGCGCATAAGGCTGCGGATGATACAGCACCGACATGATATTAAATGCACCGGCCGAGTGCCCCATCAGGATAATCTGATCGGTGTTAATCCTTAACTCTGCCTGCTGATCATGCAGATAGTTCAGTGCCAAAGTCAGGTCATCAATATAGACCGGAAAAATATTCTGCGGCGCCAGTTGATAATTAATGACGGCAACATCAAAACCTTGTTGGGCAAAAGCTTCGCCAACAAAGCGATAATCTTTTTTATCACCCCGTGACCAGGCACCACCATGGACAAAAACAATTAACGGCTGCTGGGGACGTGGCTGGGCAGTCCGGTACAAATCCAGCTGATGGCGTTCATTCGCTCCATAAGCCAGATCGTTCTCTACCGTATAGCCCTGTCGTGGAGTCAAACGGTTCAGGGCATAACTGCCAAAATCATACAGGCGGAATTCCTGATATACACTTTTGGCCTGAACCAGACGATATTGCAGCTGCGTTTTAAACTGGAACAACTTAGAGCGCATTCGTTGGCTCGATCTGGTCCGGATCAATGGCGACCGGGGTTTGTACATCCGGCTGTACATTCATCATCGGGCTGGCAAAACCAGAAGATGTGGCCTGTGAGGCTTCAATATTGTCAATTAAGGTCACAATTTTGGTGACATTACCGACCTGCTGTAACACCTGATTTAAATCGGCGATTTCCGCATTATTCAAACGGCCCATCACATACAGCACGCCATCTTCGGTGTGAATTCGCACTTTACTGTCGGAAACCACCGGCGCTTTCATAATCAGGCCACGGGTATTGGCGGTCACGGTGGTGTCCTGCATGATGGTGTTATAACCAATCTGGTTGCCCACGGTAATATAGTTGTGTACGGTTTTGACATCACTCATGGCGCGTACATTGTCTTCCGCCAACTGCTTCAAATGTGCATCTGGCACCTGACCGGTCAGCAATACATTGCCGTGGAAACTTTCAATATTAACGCGCGACTGTTTAAAACGGGCATCCAGCTTATATAAATTAATTTTTGCTGTACGTTCAATGGAGTTATCAATAAAGACCTGGCCAAGTGAGCGTGCGCCACTTTCCGTTCCTACAGGTGCAGAACCCGTACCACTGGAAATAAAACTTGCACAGCCGGATAGACTTGCCACACACAGCACTGTGATTGCGATACGATTTAACACTCAGCAAGACTCCTCATTACTTATTCATTTCTGTTTTCAAGCATCTTTGCTTCAATTCTCTTCACAGATTAATGAACTCTGAATCAAAAGTAAAAGCATTTTCAATCCATTGCAGATCATACGTGAAATTGGAAAAATCTTGCTGTACTGTTTTTGCAATTTGTTCAGTAAAATCAAAACAAATCACATCAAATCGACAATAAAAATCCTGTAATTGTGCAGAATTGCTCAAATAGGTCAGCGCAGTTTTAATCAGCTTTTGCTGCTTGGAGATGGAAACCACCTCCACCGCCCGGCCATAATCGCTAAAAGATCGCGCCTTTACCTCCACAAACACCAGCTGCTGATCCTGCCGGGCAATCAGGTCGATTTCACCATAACGGCAATGGTAATTGGCCGCCAGAATCTGATAACCCTGCTGCTCTAATAACATTGCAGCCTGCTGTTCGGCCCACTGGCCTAGACGCGCGCGCTGACTGGCCATTTACAGGATCTGCACCAGCTGTTTCTGCTGCACATAACATTTCGGAATACGCTGAATCTGGTTGTCCTGAATCCGGATTAAACCGGTTCGCCCTTCAAACTCGATGCGGTTTAATTGTGGCTGTTTCAGATAATAATTGGCGATCTGCCAGGCATCTCCACCAAAGGCCACCAGCCGCTGAAAAGAAAAGTGTTCCGCCTTGGCCGCCTGAATCCCGGCCTGTACATCTGCCCATTGGGACTGATATAAAGCCGGCGCATCACAAAACTGCAGGCCTTGCGGTAACTGCTGCTGTGACTCGACGGCATTGGCCAGACTGTATAAGCGCTTTTTGGGCAACCTGTTCTGGCGATTGATCCAGCCATTCGAACCCAGCAATAACACCACCTGCTGACGTTTCAGCCACCTCGGCGGACTGTCTACCACCTCCACCGGATAATCCAGCTGCGACACCAGAGACATCAATAACAGCTCATGTTCAGCTTCGGTGCCGGGTTCACGCAGAATATACAAATGATTGATCTGATCTTTCTGGAACAGCTGTTTTAAGGTCTGCGCATCATCTTTTTTTGACAGGCTAAACTGTAACACCCGTGGATGCTGCTGGATCACCTCGTTTAAGGCCAGTGTGCGCACTTTGGGCCGCAGCGCAATTAACTGTTCCACATCGGCACGTGCCAAAGGTCCAATCACCACCCGGGTTCTAGCATTAACATGCTGACGCAGCAAGGGACCAATTTTGCGCTGCTCGGAATTAATCAATTTAACCGGCATTTTCTCACCCGATGCCTGATAAGCGTGCATAAAACCCTGCTGAATACTGAAACCGGCTCGCGCCATAGGACCCGATTCAGGTAGAATGACCAGAATCTCGGCCTGGGCAATTGAAAGTCCTGCGCCCAACAGCGCCGTGGTGATAATTACTTTTTGAAGCTGTCTTTTATTGTTATTAATAATTTGCCTAAACATGGAGAAACCTAATGAGTGCTCAGTTATTTGTTGTAGCCACCCCAATTGGGCACTTAGACGACATGACCTATCGGGCGATTGATGTTCTAAAGTCTGTAAATATTATTGCGGCAGAGGATACTCGGACCTCCGCTCAATTATTAAAGCACTATAATATATCAACTCCGTTAACGGCGTGCCATGAACATAATGAAAGTAACAAAATTGATATATTGATTCAGCGCCTGCTGAACGGCGAAAATATGGCCCTGATTAGTGATGCCGGTACTCCGCTAATTAGCGACCCCGGTTTTAAACTGGTCCGCGCCGCCCAAGAACACAATATCCGGGTGATTCCGGTTCCGGGAGCCTGTGCCGCAATTGCAGCGCTCAGTGCCGTTGGTTTACCGAGTGACCGCTTTAGCTTTGAAGGCTTTTTACCGTCAAAACAGTCACAGCGTATCTTGAGTCTGGAAAAACTTAAAGACCAGACCGCGACCCTGATTTTTTATGAAGCGCCACATCGGATTCTGGACAGCGTTAAAGATATGGCCAGTATTTTTGGCGCCGAGCGTCCGGTCGGTTTTGCCCGTGAAATTACCAAAACCTTTGAAACCATCAAGAAGATGACACTGGGTGAGCTGGTCAGTTTTATTGAAGCCGATCATCATCAGCAAAAAGGTGAAATTGTACTGGTGGTGGGTGGTGCAACCGCGGAAAAAGATCTGGAGCAGGAAAAACTGGATCAGTTGCTGACCCGACTATTGCAGGATTTATCGGTGAAAGCCGCGTCACAGCTGGCCGCCGATTTAACCGGAATCAAGAAAAAAGTGGCCTATCAGCGTGCGCTGGAACTGAACCAGAACAATGATGACTGATTCTGGCTGTTGATTCGCAATAAAAAAAGCATCACCGGAGTGATGCTTTTTTCTTATTCGCGTGCAGCCTCATCTGGTGGGACTTCAGTAATTTTTCCCCCACGTGCCAAGAAGGCCGCAATTTCATCTTCTAAAGCTTGGCGTTGCTTCTGTTTAGCGGTTACGGTTAAGGTTTCTGCTTCCGCCACATCACCATCGTTTACGGCATCTTCGCTGTCCAGTGCACCTTTTTCAGCCGCTTTTGCCTCATCGTCATCGACGGTGGTATCTTCTACATCATCATAATCGTTCATATCCGTCATTTTAATCTCCCCGCAAATGACCTCAATTGAGTCCTGGTGAACGTTGTCATGCAATTAGGAAGAAATTTATCAATCTCTGCGCCTTTCGCCTAGAGGTAAAGACAAAAAAATCGTGTCTTTTTTAACCAAATTCGTAATCATGTATTAATGAATGTTTAAAAAATAACTATTTCTAGCTAGACCGCATACCGCGTGTCTTTCAGCAGATGCAAACCATTGGCCTGCGCCATAAAAGCATCCTTTAACACCGGCAGCTGTTCAACCTGCTTCAAGCCAAAATTACGTCCCCAGACCAGCGGGAATAACTGGGTGGTTTCCAGCCAGCCTATTGCAGACATGCTGTGCATCATTGCATCATTTTGACCTTTACGACGATGCTCATAACGCTTCAAGGTCTGCTCATGCGCCCAGACCCCACGTGCCCGGTCATGCAGCAGAACATCACACAAGACTGCGGCATCCAGACAGCCAATATTGACGCCCTGCCCGGCCAGTGGATGAATCACATGCGCCGCATCGCCAATGAGTGCCAGTCCCGGCTCGACATAGTGCTGCGCAGCACGGGCTTTTAAAGGGAAACGGGCACGTGGTGTAGCTTCCAGTACTTGACCCAACATATGATGGCTTTCACGAGTCAACAGCTGGGTAAATTCCTGATCGGATAACGCGGCATATTCTTCTGCATAATCCTCTGGTAGCGTCCAGACAATAGATTGCCAATGGCCATCCTGTTCAGGCTTGAGGCTGCTCATTGGCAGGTATGCCAGTGGGCCGGTTTCCAGAAAAATCTGACGCGCCACATGCTGATGCGGCTGGACAGTTCGAATAGCACAACTGATGCCTGCCTGCTGATAATCCAGCACATCCAGATCAATAAAGGCCTGTTCGCGGACAAAGGAATTGGCCCCATCTGCGCCAATTAACAGTTTGGTGCTGAGCTTCGTACCATCGGCCAGGAAAATATGCCAGACACCAATCCCCTGCTCAATCCGGGTGACTTTGACCTGCGTGCGATAATCCTGAATCTGCGTCAGCATGGTTTGCTGAATGGCCAGATTTAAAATACTCGGCTCCACCATCGAACCCAGCGCCTGGTCCACTCCGGGTGTTTTTTCTGCCGGCTGACCAAAATTGATTTCGCCATAGCCATTTTTATTCCAGACCTGCATGCCAGTATAAGGCTGCTGACGCGCCAGTTTATCCCAAACACCCACATTTTTTAGCAGATGGATGGTGGCCTGACTTAAAGCCAGTACGCGCGGATTGGCCATACTTAAGGTTTTTTCTGTATCCAGAATTGGTGCGGCATCCAGCACAGTGGCCTGTACCCCACCTTGGGCCAGTAATAATGCAGTTAAGCCACCGACCAAACCACCACCCACAATAACGGCATCTAATACGTGTGCTGTCTGGTTCATGCTTTTAGTCCCATGGCATAGTTGGCAACAAGTGGTTTAATTCCCGGAATGGTATCAAAGGCAATCAGACCGGTATTTCTGAGCAGTTTCAGCACCGGATTCTGGTTACTAAAGCCACGCACCACGCTATCACAGAATTTGATCACGCGCTGCTGATCGGTCAGACGGGATTTTTCATAATCTTGCAGCATGGCGGCATCGCCCAAATCGGCCTGTTGAGCCAGCTGTTCTTTTAAATAACGCACCAACACATAAGCATCGCGCATACACAGGTTAAAGCCCTGTCCGGCCACCGGGTGAATGGTATGTGCCGCATTACCCATCAGTACTACTCGGCCCACTGCCTGTTTTTCTGCCAGCACCTGCGAAAGCGGGAAGCTAAAACGGCGTCCGGTTTTCTGGAATTTTCCAGCCCGATCGCCATAAGTCTGCTGCAAGGCATTAAGGAAATGCTGGTCATTGTCTTCCCCCACCCATTCATGTTCCGTGCCTTTTTTCACCGGCCAGACCACCGAACGACGATATTCACCCGGCAAAGGCAATAACGCCAGCGGACCTAAAGGACTGAAACGCTCAAAACCGACATGATTGTGTGGTTTAGAGGTTTGTACGGTGGTTACAATGGCGACCTGATCATAATCATGTTCATCCACCCCAATGCCTAGGGCTTTACGGCAGAATGAATCGCGGCCATCGGCAGCAATCACCAGTTTGGATTGCAGTTTTAAGACTTCACTTCCACGCTGCGCTTCCAGATAAGCCAGATCTGCATCTTGGGTCAGGGAAGTGACTTTTACCCCATCAATCAGTTCAATTAAAGGCTCTGCGCGCACCTGAGTCAATAACACCCGGCCTAACCAGGCATTTTCAATCACCTGTCCAAAACTTTCGACTTTTTCCTGTTCAGCTTGCAGACGCGCCTTCCCAAAACTGCCCTGCTCGGTAATGTGCACTTCCAGAATCGGGACAGCATGTTCCTGTAAGGCTTCCCATAGGCCCAGTTCCTGATAAATCTGTACGCTACGACGCGACAGCGCACTGTTTCGGGCATCAAAACTGGAGTGATACGGGGCAAGATTGGCATCATCATAATTCGGGTATTGAATTGCTTCGAGCAGTTTGACCGCAATATTGGCTTTGGCCAACATGAGCGCCAAACTCAGCCCCACCATACCGCCGCCCACGATGATGACTTCTTGTTGCATGCTTGAATCCTTATTTGTGGTATCTCAAAAGTTTAGATACATCTTAATCATGATTGATTTTATATTACATCAAGGGATTGGATTTTTATAATGATTCGTGTGGATGGCTGGAATTTCCGAGCTTCAACGCTTGCGTGTTCTGACGATATATCCCGTTTAAAAGATGTTATTCCATAAGATGACACTGGAATGGTGTACAATATAACATCTATACAAAGCCCGGAGCGCCAGACTTAAGCTGACCAAGCGACAACCCTGACGTAGATAAAATAAATTAAAGAATTCGTATCAGCTGTATGCTATTCATTGTAGAAAATTTAAAACATGAAGAAATTAGAACTTATCTTTTTAGTCGTTTTAATCTTGGTTCTGTTGTGGGGCATACAATGGATGTTTCATGGCTTTCCGGCCGCAAGTTAAGTCTTCTATTATTCAATCTAAAAGCTATACTATAATTTCTTAAAATAATTAGAATGTTAGGATAATAAATGGATCATACTGAACGTTTTATTACAGCATTTTACTACGCTGTCGCCGGGATTTTTTTGGGGCTAGGGTTAGCAATTTTTTCATCCCTCTATCTCAGCCTTACAATAAGCTCAGCCCATATTGTAATTTTTACAGTCATTTGCTGTTTTGTTTTAGGCTATGTATTTCCTCATAGCGTTGGCAATATTTTTAAATGGGTTTGGCATATTTTCGTTCATTAGTCTGGATGTCTATCTCTATTTAACCCATTAACGCTGATTCAAAATCAAAAAAGCCGATCTTCTGACCGGCTTTTGACCTGTACGGCTTTTATTGGGCCGCAGCCATCAACGCTTCAATCTCGTCTACAGTTTTCACCACTTTCGCAGTTAAGTTCAGTGGACCATTTTTGGTCGCGACAATATCATCTTCAATCCGGATGCCAATGCCACGCCATTTTGGATCTACCGTTTCATCATCCGGGGCAATGTATAGACCCGGCTCAACCGTAACCACCATACCGGCTTCATAAGCACGCCATTCGCCATCAACCTTATAAGTTCCGACATCATGCACATCCATGCCCAGCCAGTGGCCTGTACCATGCATATAGAACTGACGATAGCTTTCTGACGCAATAATCTCGTCCAGATCACCCTGCATAATGCCTAAATCAAGCAGGCCCTGCACCAGAATACGTACCGCAACATAATGCGGTTCTTTATAGGAGTTGCCAATCTGTACGGCATTAATTGCTGCAAGCTGAGCATCTAGTACAAGGTTATACAGCGCTTTTTGCTCGGGGCTGAATTTGCCATTCACCGGAAAGGTCCGGGTAATATCTGAAGCATAGAACTGATATTCACAGGCGGCATCAATTAACACCAAATCGCCATCTTTCAGTTCTTTGTCGTTCTCTACATAGTGCAGAATGCAGGCATTTTCACCACCACCGACAATACTGTTATAGGATGGAACACAGCCATTTCGGCCAAATACATAGTTCAGTTCGGCTTCCAGCGCATATTCCATCATACCTGGCTTAACCGTTTGCATGGCCCGGGTATGTGCTTCGGCAGAAATATCTGCGGCAATTTGCATCAGTTCCAGCTCGTTGGCGTCTTTGTGCAAACGCATTTCATCGACCAGCCGGTCGAGCTGCACCACCTGCGCTGGTGCCGAGGTACCACGGCGGCTTTCGCCATTGGCAGCTGCAATCCATTTGGCCACCCGCGCATCAAATTCGGCATTCTGTCCAATACGGTAAAAGAGCTGGTTTTTATCCAGCAGTTTTTCCAGAATTTCTTCATCGAGCAGGTCAATGGCATAGGCTTCATCGGCCTCATACTGTTCAATGGCACCATCAATACCAGCACGATAGCCATTCCAGATTTCCATCTCCCGGTTACGTTCGCGGCAAAACAGGCTATAGGTATAGCCTTCATCTATAGATTCATAGGTTTCAATGACCGCGACCGCTTCAGGTTCTGCAAAGCCGGTCAAGTAGAAGAAACTGCTGTCCGTTCGATATTTATAGTCAGCATCCCGGTTACGCATGGCCACCGGACTGGTGGCAATAATGGCAATACTGTGTGGTCCCATCAGTTCAGCCAGACGGTCACGACGTTCTTTAAATTCTACCTGGGTCAGTTTCTTCATTAATTTTTCTTCGCAGCCTAAATAAAGGGAGGATGGTATCGCCCGAATCAGCTCGGACGATGTGGGGTAAACATTTCAACAATACTGCCGCTTTCTGGCGCAGCCACCTGACGTGACTTGGCATGTACGTTTTGTAACAAAGAACTTTCATCAACCGCTATTTTCTTGCGGCCAACCGACAGGCTCACCGGAATCAGGCGGACAAATTCATATAATTCCTGATAGCTTTCTTCGCCTTCTTCGTCATTGTCCGAGTCTTCAAACTCGACTGCTGCCACATCTTGCAGATGTTCAATCAGCTCCAGCTCATCGCTGCGGATATGTCCAGACGCCAGGCCAAAGCCCAGTACCACGCCAGCACACCAGTCAGCCAGCGCCTGTACCCGCTCTTGTAATACGTGTTCATCATCCGGTAACAGGGGCAGATAATCCAGTTCATCTTCAGATAAAGCATGCGCTACATCTTCCGCTTCACCGGTTAAAATATCCAGCGCTTCCGGGCTGAGTTCGGGCACATTCAGGGTTGCCAGAATCTGTTGCCACTCGGCTTCAGTTGGTGCATTTGTCACACAAACTATACCGGTCAGTAAACCATGTAACTCACTTGGACTTGAAATTTCTTCAATCATAGAAAAATTGCGGTACCATTCGGACCAACCTGAAATATCGTCTTGCATTCGCTTATCCAATCTCTATACTTCGTATATATTACCTTTGTTTGCAAGACTGTGCGACCACGATATGTTAGAAGAATTACAGCGTCTACAGGCGCATATTGGTGTTTTAAAAACACGACTTGCGCATTATGAGAGTGAAACTCAATCTTTAGCTGAAGCCAAGCAACAGGCTGAAGAGCAGCATCATGCACAAATTGTGCAAAGAAATGGGGTGATTACCCAAAAACAAGAAGAAATTGAGTCTTTAAGTGAACAGCTCAGCACCAGTCAGGCCCAATTTCAGCAGTTAAATCAGGATGCGACCGCATTGGCGGACCGTTATAGCCGTCTGGAAAAAAGCTGCACCGATCTCAAAAACCGCTTTCAGGAATTGCTGGCCGAACGTAACGAGCTACGCGTCATTAAAGAAAAGTTGCAGAATGAACAGCGTCAGACTTTGCAGAATGTGCAATCTTTGCAGCAAGAACGTGAGCGTTTATTGCAGAAGAATGAGCATGCCAAAGCCAAAGTCGAGGCAATTATTCAGCGTCTGGCCATTTTAGGAACTGCACAAGACCAGAATGCCCAGGAAATTCAGCAATTGGCCCATCCAACTGATGTCAGCGAGGAAGCTTAAGCATGAGTGAACAAATTCCTGTAGATTTACGTGTTTTAGGACACAGTTTCAAGCTGGCCACGACTCTTGAAAAACGGGCGGATCTGGAACGTGCAGCAGAATTACTGAATGAAAAATATGATGAATTCCGTCGTAAAGCACCACGCATGGAACCAAGCAAGCTGATTATTATGGTGGCCTTAGAGCTGATGCAGGAAGTGCTGTCAATGAACAAGTCCCTGCAGGAATATGTCCATTGTGAACGCTTGCTGGCCACAATTCTGGAAGAAGTCGAAACACTGACCGAATAAGGCTTTGACTTGCATAAAGCCTGTGCAAATGACACTTAAATTTACAGTTCTGTAGGCCGATAGGTTTGCGTCTAAAGCTGAATCCTTTATACTGAGTCTAACTCTGAGGTGTTCGCCAGCAGGTCTATTCCCCTGCCGATACTTAAACTTATGGATTGCGTTCTGTATATTTAGAGTGCATGCCCACCCTGAGTGGGAAGCCCAGCAAGTATACGTCGCGTCCACCTTGAACTCATCGGGTTCAGGGTAACGACACATGCAGCGGCACCGTCGGAGGGTTTAGCTGATTTATCCTCTATTCAGTCCTCAGAATTTCTATATTTCCTCTTTTTTATAAGTAATGATTCTCTCGCTCTAATCTTTTAAAGCTTCCAACTAACCGTTAAGCCCTCTTGTAGATACAACC
>NZ_JAYJLP010000014.1:0-89222 GCF_051949055.1 Acinetobacter sp. Brlt_5 | reverse complement strand
CTTTTATACGTAATTTAAGTGTTTTCATGGGCTTATATTAGCTCATATTAGGCTTGAAATATTGTTTTTTAGCAATTAAACGACATTTCATGTCGTGTCGCTTATATCTCTGACCTGAAAGACAGAGGTTTACGCTCCATTTGATAAAGTCGGGGATAAAAAATGGCGCTCTGAAGCGCCACAATTATGATAGATATTTAATTATTTGGTTTCTAACAGATTCACCTGCTCAACCTGCACATCACTCATGATGTTGCCATGTTCTAACAGTTGATTAAAATAGTTTTCCACCACCTGATACTGCTCGGCCGTGCTTTCCACACGGTACATATTCTGGCGGAATTCATTGCTAGAACGCAGTCCTTTGGTGTACCAGGCAATATGTTTACGTGAAATACGACAGCCTGAATATTCTCCATAAAAGCTATAAAGTTCAGATAAATGCCCAAGCAATACCTGTTTGACTTCTTCAATACTCGGTGCGGCCAAATGCTCACCGGTCGTCAGATAATGGGCAATTTCACGGAAAATCCAGGGACGGCCTTGTGCCGCACGGCCAATCATAATCGCATCTGCACCGGTATAATCCAGCACCATTTTAGCTTTTTCCGGACTGTCGATGTCGCCATTGGCAATGAGGGGAATATTCAGCTCGGCCTTAACCTGCTTGATTAACTCATAACGCGCCGTGTTCAGGTACATATCTTCGCGGGTACGACCATGCAGGGCCAGCGCTGCAATACCGGCCTGCTCCGCACGCTTGGCCACACGCAGAATATTTTCCTGACCGTTTAAAAAACCGAGTCGGGTTTTTAAGGTCACCGGCACATCGACTGCTTCTACGACTGCATCTAAAATCCGGGCGACCAGATCTTCATCTTGCAACAACGCCGAACCAGCCAGCTTGTTACATACTTTTTTGGCAGGACAGCCCATATTGATATCAACAATCTGTGCGCCATTGGCCACCTGATAACGCGCGGCTTCGGCTAGGTCAGCCGGATCGGAGCCGGCAATTTGTGCAGAAATCGGGGCGATTTCGCCATCAAAATTGGCCCGATACAGACTTTTTTTGCTCATGCGCAAAGTCTTGTCCGAGGTCATCATTTCACTGACTGCATGGCCTGCGCCAAAATATTTGCACAGCGTTCTAAACGGCCGATCCGTGACGCCTGCCATTGGTGCCACCCACAGCTTTCGCTCAATAGGACGATCAAACAGTTCTTGAATGACAGGATGTGAACTCAATGTAGGAACCTCGGGAAACAGAAAATGCGCAGCGAATCTTTCAGATGGGAGAAAACTGGATACGGCGCTAAAAACCGGGCTAGTTTAAAGCCTTCTGACTAAAATTTCTATGCATCTGTACCAACCACAGCACATCTGTTTTTAGCAGATGCTAAAAAACAAAAGCCCATCAGAAGATGAGCTTTTTGCAGGGAAACCGGCAATTAGATTGCAGTAATACCGCTGGCCTGGTCGCCTTTTTTACCCGCTACGATGGTAAATTCAACGCGCTGGCCTTCATGTAAAGTTTTGAAGCCCTGGTTGGTAATTTCGCTGTAATGAGCAAAAACGTCCTGACCTGAATCTGCCTGAATAAAACCAAAACCTTTAGTTTCATTAAACCATTTCACAGTACCAGTAACTGTATTTGACATAAGATAATCCTGTATTAAAAAACTTTTAAATTGGTCATAGATAAACCAATAATTAACTGGAAAATGACTTTGAAACTAAAAATCTGATACTACGAAGGATATTAAAAAACGACGGAGGGAAAAGATTTGCTGAAACAATAGTAATTCTTCTAGTTCACGACCACTATACAGACTTCTGTTCTGAATGCAATAAAAATAAATTAATTCAATTTATATAACTGATTTAAAGCAATATAAAAACTTTTACCATCCAGGTTAAATTCTACCTGCTGTCCGGACTGAAGCTCAATCATTTTACCGACTTCCACCCAGATAAAACCCTGGCTCGAGCGCTGCTTCTTTTTCAGCGGCATTACTTTTACAAAAATTTCCTGACCATTGACTGCAGTGGCCAACTGCCAATTTTCTACATTATTCAACATAACTGACTCATTATATGAGCTTAGGTGATCATTTAAGAAAGCTGTTCAATTTTATTAAAATTTCATCTTTCAAAAATCGGATAAAAACACAATCAAATTTGATTATTTTAAACTTTTCACTGTCCCAATTCTCACAATTATGGACAAATATTCAATCACTATAAGCATTAAAAGTTGGATGCGGGGGCCGGATTTGAACCAACGACCTTCGGGTTATGAGCCCGACGAGCTACCAGACTGCTCCACCCCGCAAAGGAGAGTTAGCTTTATACGCTCTATATTTGCTAAACACAAGGTTTATTTAAAATACACACTAAAATAACCACGGTTCTACGCTAAAATAATTCCCTTTATTTTGATTAGAAAATTTTGCAATCATTAAAAAATAACAGATAATATTTTAAAAAATAATTCAGATGATTTTATACAGCATCTCCCTTATTTATTTAAATATTTTCTTAAAATAACAGAAGATCATCAAGTTAAAATCAGCACTTTATTTTGAAATAGAATTCAGTATCTAATTCCACACTTATTCACTTTTTTGAGCTACTCAATTCTCTGACTGTTTGCAGATAAAAATTGACAGTGCAACGTAGGCCGTATACATATATATTCACACCTGTATAGCCGAATTTCTGTATACTTCATCTGCCCTGTAGGCTGACCCGTCTGGACCGAGTTTTCCTGTTTATGAAACACACCTTCCTGTCATCTGTAATCAAACCTTTAAGCCTGATTGCGTTATCTTTAAGTTTAGCTGCCTGTGGCGACAGCGCCTGGTGGAATAAAGGCGATGAGCCAAGTCTAGATGCAGATCAGATCAAACGACTAATTCCTTCCCGCGTGAAAGATCGTGATTCATGGGCCAAAGATATTTACGATATTAGTGAACAATTGGGTATTCCGCAGACCAAGGAAAATATGTGTACCATTGTCGCCGTGGTCGATCAGGAATCCAACTTTGTTGCCGATCCGCAGGTTTATGGTTTAGGTGAAAAAGCGGTTAAAGAAGTCCAGGAACGCTTAGACGAGAAGTTTAAAGATAAACTCGGTGAAGCCATTGGAGGCACCATTGCCGGCTATTTTCAGGATGTACTGAAAAACCATCCAAGCCCGGAAGATAACTATTTAAGCCAGATGCGCCGGGTCAAAACCGAACGGGAACTGGATGAACTTTATCGTGAAATTTTTGACTATATGGCCAAGCATTATCATGTGTCGGCCCTGACCGGCGCCGCCAAGCTGTTTGGTCAAAATATCGGAGAAAAGCTGAATCCGATTACCACTTTAGGTTCGATGCAGGTGCATATCAGCTATGCCAAGGAACATAAACGCCAAGGCGGCAATATTGCAGAATTACGCACCGATTTATACAGCCAATATGGTGGCCTGTATTATGGTATTCACCGTCTGATGATGTATCCGGCCGACTATGATAAACCGCTATATCGCTTTGCCGATTATAACTCGGGTATGTATTCCAGCCGTAATGCCGCTTTTCAGAGCATGCTCAATGATTTAACCGAAGCCGAATTATCTCTAGATGGTGATTTACTGCTCTATAGCAAAGATGGCGGTGTTCGCAGTGCCAAGAGTCAATCTGAACGCGAGCTGATTAGTGTTTTTGCCAAACATAATATTGTGCTCACCCCACGTCAAATCCGCTCCGATCTGAAAAAAGAAAAAGAGCAGGATTTTGAAGATACCGCCTCGTATCGCGCCTTATTAAAACTGTATCAGGAACAAACTGGCAAAGCACCATTTTATGCGATGATGCCAGAGGTGGTAATTTCCGGGCCAAAACTCAGCCGTGATTATAATACCAACTGGTTTGCTACTCGGGTCAACGGGCGATATACCACATGCATGCAAAAAGCCAAAAATATAAAAATCTAGCCTTATTCGATTTTGATGGAACCCTGTATGAGCATGACAGTTTTACCGGCTTTATTTTCTACAGTCTGGGCAAACGGCATATTCTCAAGCGTGGTATAAAAGTTTTGCCCTGGATCATGGCATATTATCTTAAGCTGTACCCTGCCCATAAAATGCGCCCCAAGCTATATTCGGCCATGTTTAAAGGCTGTGATCTCAAAAAAATTTACCCTTTGGCTCAACAGTATGCAGGTAAAATATTAAAAAGCCTTGAACCTTCTTTACTCAAACAATTAAAACAACATCAGCAATTGGGACATAAAGTTATCCTCGTTTCTGCAACCATTGACCTATATCTTGAAATAATTGCTCAGGCTTTAAATATAGAGTT
The DNA here is from genome assembly GCF_051949055.1 of Acinetobacter sp. Brlt_5. Lineage (NCBI taxonomy): Bacteria > Pseudomonadati > Pseudomonadota > Gammaproteobacteria > Moraxellales > Moraxellaceae > Acinetobacter > Acinetobacter sp. Brlt_5. The sequence continues at coordinate 84,870 of NZ_JAYJLP010000014.1, read as the reverse complement.
AATCTGCTCCAAAGTTGAAATGAAAAATGGAAAACTGACAGGTAAATATCTGACACCGGACTGTAGTTGTATGCAAAAGAAATTACGGGTTTTAGAAGTCATTAAGCTTGCAGATTTTGAGACGATTTATGCGTATGGGAATAGTGAGGAGGATGCGGAGATGTTAAGTCTGGCTCAATATTATTATATGATTGGACAGCATAATGTATTGCCTAATCCATATTAATAAGAGAATAAAAAACCACTTCAGTTGAAGTGGTTTTCCATATTACATATAGCGAATCGTTCCGGTGGTAAATGACTTTATATATCCTGGCAAAGCGGAACTTGCATCATCAGCACCTAAAAGTTTAAGTTTAATATTACCGTTCATCTCGGTAACATCTGTTTCACCAGTAATCATAATATTGCCTTGAATTTTAATAATACCAGTACCCACGAATTTCCCAGATGCTTTACCAGTGCCACCCGCACCCTTTGAAGCTATAATATTTCCGAAAAAATCAACAGAGTTGGCATCCTCTTTATTACCATTTCCACCTAGATTGCCAGAATCAAGTTCAACAGTACCATTAGTCATAAATAGGATATTACCAATATTAGCTGGGAACTCTTTCAACTCTTCTGCATCTTTTAAAGTCCCATCAGAATTGCAATACTGAGAGGGAATAGCAGGACTTACTCCACAAATTTTTGTAATGACAGCATTATTACGAACCAATTTATAAGGTAAAGGCGCGTAAGCATAATAACTTTGTTTGGTATTACCATTTGGAATTGTAGATTCAATTCCAGTTTTACTAATAATTGAACTTACCAAAGGAGTTGAAGTGATCTTGACTTGAACTTGTTCTTCAAACCATAACACTCCAGCCGGGATATTTTTCGATGTATCCACAGTCCATTCTGAACCCGAAAAACTAATTCCATTAAAATCAGTACAAGTAAATCTTTCTTTAGCAGAAGGCGTATTATTCCCTGTACTTAAAAGATTTTGTTTCTCACATTTGTCTTTTGAAAAAACATAATTAGCATAAGGTTTTAATACCTCCGAATCTATGAAACTTGTAGGTTCATATTTCTCGACTGTAATACCTGTTAACTGATCATTAAGAGTTTTCCCACTATTATCAACAATTTTTTTATCTTTAACTGTAATAGTAACCCCATCACCACTGATGGTATCTTTACTATTTACTTTTAAACCACCTGCAAATATTGAACCTGTCGCCGTTGTCTTACTTAATTGATCAATGATTTCAAAATTTGCTCTGAGAACCGCACTTGCTCCACCACTTTTACCGATGACATCAAAGCAATAGTGATTAACTGCACACGATGCAGCTTTTTCATAATGAATTGTTGTACCACTTTTGGTGATATTACCCTGTTGGATCTTGATTATATTTGCTAACGGTTGATTTTTTAAGAATTCAGCCAGTGCCTGATAACCTATCATTGCCTGCATTTGTGCTTGAGTCTGTGCATGTGCAGTTGTCGCACTCGACTGCAAATTGCGCATAGAAGACATATAGCCAGCAGTTAAAACAGTCAGCGAGAAACCAACCAATACAATAAATAAAAGCGAGGAAATACCTGCCTGCTTAGCAAAAGAAATCGATTTTTTAGAATTTCTTTGATGTTCTGCCGCATTATGCATGACTTTATCCTCCCCTATTTAAAATTAAATAGGCATGTAATATTTTGAATTGTTCTTGCTGTGCTATCACTACTTGCCGCATAAGTATTCGCCTCAAGCACTACCTGATATTTCCCTAAGTCAATACCAGCTCCTCCTTTAATCCCAAAAGGACTACAGCCACCGGTTACAGGTTGAACTTTAATATTAATTGCACCAATTTTATTCGTATCATTGCCAAGACCAGAATCAGTTAAAGCAGCCTGATCAATTTGAATAAGTAATTCTTTTGCAATCGTATCAACAGGTTTGACAAGGCCTGAGCATGTATACCCCGCTGCTGTTGGGCCATATAAATACAAGCCATTCTCATGGCTATATAAGGCTCGGCAATGAGTATCGGAAACTTTCCAGACCAGATATTTACCTATCGTATTTAAGGCAACTGCATCTCCGGCCGCATCTAATACTTTAAAATCGGCCTGAGTTGGACTGGTTAAACCATAACCCATTCCTTGCAAAACCCGGTCTGTGGCAATTAGACCAAGCATAATATGGCTATCTACTTTTGCACCTAATGAAGCTTCTGCTGTCACTTTTCCTGTAGTCACAAAAGCACGTAGCATGGCCAGAATAATAATAATAGACAATGCCAGGGCGATTAGAATTTCAATTAAAGTCACACCACGCTGTGAAAATTTTAGGCTATTCATCTTCCTCTCCTTTTCACGGTGCAATTTGCACTTTAACCGGTACAAAAGTATCAGCTTCGTCAACTTCAAGAGTTGCTGCACTCACTTTAATTCCGCCCACCGTAGAGGAAGCAACCCCACCTCCAGTGGAGTCATTGGCGACCACCGTATAAGCACCCTCGCTCACAATACAGTCCAGGTTTACATTGTTGCCCGCTACCTGTACCTGAACAGTATGTGTGCCTAGAGCTTTCCCACCACATTCATTGGAGTTTTCCAACTGCTGTCGCATTTGATTAATGGTATGCAAATGAATATTCTGATCACGGTGCACCACTGCTGTTCGACCAGAAATATAAGCAGCACCCAAGCCAATCACAGCCATCAGCACCATTGAAACCAATACTTCGATTAAAGTCGCGCCCTGCTGATACTTTGGTATTCCAAGATCGTTAGAAGTAACCTGCTTCATCTTGACCTCCTGATGCTTGAATCAAATACTGGGTACATGTGTTTGTCTGTAAAGACGCATTATTATTTAATTCAACCTTTTGAGTTGCTGAGTCACAGGTTGCTGAGGCTGGTAAAGTTGACAACTGAATTGTCACCGTTGGAGTAATATTGAAACTCCAAATAGTCGCATTGTTACTGTCTTTTACCACCACTGTAGTAGAAGTCACTTCCAGACTGGCAGCCTTAGCTCCTTCCTTGACAGCATTCGGGTTTCTTAACGCTTCATTTTTAGCACGCGCATATGCTTCCAATAGTTCTTTTTCAGTTTTGGTAATTTGCGCATTCGCCACCCAAGCCCGGCCCAATGGGAAAATAGCCACAGCAAGAATTGCAAGCAAAGCAATCCCAATCATCAATTCGATGAGGGTCACGCCACGTTGCCTTACCATGAGCTTAACCCGCCACAGCCATTACTAGTTTCAGCAATATTTTTATAATTATTACTTCTGAAGGTCAGTACACATCCGGCATTCCTCCCCTCTCCCGTAGCAATCAACTCATAACCAGGTTTTGAATCAATATCTTTAATTTCTACTGTATATTTAAAGGTATCTGCTGCCGCGGGTTGCCAGCCTTTTGCGTGATTTTGAGTTTGAGCAGTAGTTGTTGTTGGATTTGTTGTAGGGGCTGCATAGCTTAAGTTGCGCTGATACATACTTTCCAATACCAAACTTAATGCAACTAAATCTGACTGGGCACTACGTGCTTTGGCTTTGGTAATGTAATTTGAATACATAGGCATGGCAATGGCTGCGAGAATAGCCAAGATAATGACAGCCACCATTAATTCCAGGAGCGTAAAACCTGCGCTAGACGTGTGGAAGTTCGAGCCCTGTTTCTTATACATTTTCTTTCTTTACCAAAAGCATACTTACTTCTATAAAACTAGCATAGGATTTGTTTAGTATATGTTGTATAAACCTCCAAATTGTTTAGCAATAATTCACTGCATTATGATTATGATTATGATTATGATTTTCAATTAAAAAATGTTTAATTCTAAATATTTTTACCAACTGTTAAAATGTGTAAATAATTAATATGTTTTTCATATACATATTTAACTGAGTGTGATCAATCTTGTTGTGCTTTGAATTTTCATCAAAACCATATACTTATACTCACATAGAGTATATAAGCTTGGATATCATTGTACTTATCAAGTAATTGGCATAAATGCTCAAAGTTAATCATTTATGTGAATTATTTTATAAAGAATTAATAAAAATCATACCAAATAACCTTTTTCTCCAGATTTCCGAGTTAGCGGCTTGGTTTTAGTTTTTGTAACTCTTCTATTCAATAAAAAAGGCAATTTCCTATGAAAATTGCCTTTTTTGTCTTAACGCATTTTATGCTTATTTTTTAAACGGAAACGCATACTTGGCAATCCGTTTCAGTACACTGCCATATTGTTTAAACAGGCTGGCATTGTTGTAGTGCAAACCATATTTTTCACATACTGCCTGTACTTTTGGTGCCATCTGACGGTAACGGCGTGCCGGTACATCCGGATATAAATGGTGTTCAATCTGATGGCTTAAATGGCCAGTCAGAATATGGAACGCTTCTGAACCAGTCAGGTTAGAAGAACCACGAATCTGACGCATATACCAGTGACCACGGCTTTCATTTTTCAATACCGATTTTGGGAATACCTCAACATCTTTGGTGAAGTGACCACAGAAAATAATACTGAAGGTCCAGATGTTACGAATCCCGTTGGCCACCAGGTTGCCAGTGAATACCGGTAACGCAGCAGGACCAGCAATCAGCGGGAAGAACACATAGTCTTTAAACAGCTGTTTAGAGATTTTGCTCTGTAAAGGTTTCCACTCTTCTTTCAGCTCAGCCTTGGTTTTACGGCCCATCCACACTTTACCGAGTTCCAGGTTTTGAATCGCCACACCCCACTGGAACAGTAAACAGAATGGAATACTGTAAATCGGTTGTAGCAGATGACCCGGTTTCCAGCGTTGTTCTGGGAACAGACGTACCAGACCATAGCCGATATCATCATCCATACCTTTAATATTGGTATAGGTATGATGCTTGTAGTTGTGGGTTTGACGCCAGTTTTCAGAGGTACCGACAATATCCCACTCATAGGTCTGACCGTTGAATTTTGGATCGTTCATCCAGTCATATTGACCGTGCATGACGTTATGGCCAAGTTCCATATTTTCCATGATTTTGGCAAAGCCGAGCAGACCAGTACCCAAAATCCAGGCTGGCGGGAACCAGCCAGCAAACAGGCAGGCACGACCCGCAATAGAAGCATAACGGATGGTTGAGTATACACTGCGGATGTATTTGGCATCTTTTTCGCCTAAATCATCCAGCACTTCCTGCTTGATGGCGTCTAATTCACGCGCCAATTCATCCAGTTCTAATTGGGTTAATTCGCGGTTTTTAGGATTTTTAAAATATTCAAATTTAACTGGCATATTCATAGTGAGTGTACCCGCTTATAAGTCAATAACTAAGTCTGTTTGTGCCGAATTCACGCAAAGCTTGAGCAAATTACCCGGTTCGGTGTTTTGCGCACCATTCACCAGATTTTTGGTCGAGCCTTCGACTTTGTTGCAGGCACATTTATTACAAATTCCCATACGGCAGCCATGCTTCGGTTGAATATTCTGCTGCTCCAGGCTGGTCAAAATAGATTGGCCTTTGGGAATGGTCACGGTTTTATTCGATTGGGTTAAGGTCACCTGCACAAAACCAGCTTCTTCATTGAGCATTGGGCTCATGCTAAAGGCTTCAGTTTTTAATTGCTGTGCATGCGCAAACAGTTCTTCTACCCGTGCAGCAAAACCCGATGGACCACAGGCATAGACTGCGCTCTGTTCAATCTGCTCAAAGGTTTGCAGATGGCTTTCATTCAGACGCTGTGCCGGTGTTTCCCCTGCCTGGGTATAAAACACGTCAAAGCTAAAGTGTGGATATTGTGTCGCCCATTGTTCAAACTGGGTTTTAAAAGCAACATCGGCAAAGGTTTTTACCCAGTACATCAGTTTAACCGAGGTCTGCTTTAATTGACCCGATTTGGCCAAAGCATCGACCAGGCTATACATTGGGGTAATACCACTACCGGCAGCCAGCAAAATGAGTGGCTGTGTCGCTTCAGGCAACAACATATCGCCATAAGGCTGGCCAAATTCCAGAATATCGCCCACATTGGCCTGATTGACCAACCAGCTGCTGACTTTACCCTGATCGACTTTTTTAACGGTTAACAGCACATGCTGAGTATCCAGTTGCGTCAGGCTGTAGGTACGCTCATAGCGAATTCCTTCAATGGTGACAAAGACCGGGTGATGTTGGCCCGCCTGTCCAAGCTGGAATTTCTGATTGAACTGCACCATCAGGCTGACCGTGTCCTGCGCGGTCTGCTGCTTTTGCACAATCTTGCCCAATGCCTGATTCACAGACCACAACGGATTGATTTTTTGTAACCAGAAGTTTGCCGAGTACGGATCAACAATCGCACTCGCAAGAGATTTGAGGGGAGATTTCGACTTTTCGATAACGTGCATAGCCTACACCACGCGATGAATTCTCAATTATTATACACATGTATATATATTTGTATATACGCTTGTATTGTTTCTATTCATTTCACAAGTTCACACACAACGGCTATACTACTGAAAAGCCTTTCAGCTCTGGACCCTATGACTCAGCCTGCCATGAAAATAAGTAATGATGTTCTTGCCCAAGATGTTCCCAACATCCGTGAACCCATGACGGTGCGTACGGTCGGCAGGAAAGCGACCATTACCAAGGAAGAGCTGTTTCAGGCTGCACTGAATCTGATCGGACCCCAAAAAAGTATTGCCTCTTTAAGCCTGCGTGAAGTCGCGCGCGAAGCCGGTATTGCACCGAATAGTTTTTATCGTCACTTTAAAGATATTGATGAGCTGGCCATTGCCCTGATTGACCGGGCCGGCCATGTGCTGCGTCAGATTCTGAATCAGGCACGTTTAAAAGCATCCAAACAGAACAGCATTATCCGCACCTCGGTTGAAGTCTTTATTGAACAGCTAGATGCTGATGAAGGTAATTTAAGTCTGCTGTTGCGTGAAGGCTATACCGGATCGACGTCTTATAAGCAGGCAGTGGAACGTCAGCTGAACTATTTCCAGCAGGAACTGAAAGATGACCTGATTCGTCTGGAGCGTTTGAATAACAGCAAACTGTCCCATCCGGAGATTGTTTCTTCAGCCATTACCCAGCTGGTGTTTAATATGGGTGCCAAAGTGATTGATATGCCCGCCAATGAACGTAAAATCATTGCCGAGCAAACCATGATCATGATCCGGATGCTGCTCGAAGGCGCACGCCATTTAGATGAAGCACAAATCCGTTAACTGGATTTTAAACTGCTTATTTAAAGTGTTGATCGAATCCGCTGCTGCACATCGCGTGCGCTCTGCTCAGGAGATTCCAGCGGGAACATATGCCCACCCACTACAACACTAAACTCAATGCCATATATCTTTTTTAGTCCCTGCGGGAAACCTTGCTTATAAAAAGCACTCTGCTCTGCCGTGATTAAATGCACCGGTAAATTTGGGGCTTTACGCGGCCAACGCCACCACCAGCTTGGTACAGTTCTAAAAATATCTGCCTCGACCTGTTTTGGAATCTGTAAGCTGATGCCGGCCTCATCTTCTCTAAGACCATGCCGGATAAAATCCTGAAAACAGCGCTCATCAAACTGTTTAAACAAGGCATTGCCACGTAACTGCTGATAAGCCTGCTCACGGCTCGACCAGGCGTCTTTACGTTTCAGACTCAGCCCGGCCGGGGTTAAACGGTCAATCTGTTTTGAACCCAGCTTTTGCAATAACTCGAATATCGGCGCTGTTTTACCAAGCACAAAAGGCGGGTCCATTAAAATCAGCTGGCTAAATAAATCTGGCCGTTGATAAGATGCCATCAGCAACACCAGCGCGCCAAAAGAATGCCCCAAACCGACCACCGCCTGTTTTGGTGTTTGTAACTCGATATCGGCAATGACCTGCACCACCAGTTTTTCCCATTTTGGCTCAACCGGATAGTCCGGATTCAGGCCAATGACCGGAATATATTTCAGCTCAATATCGGCATCAAAATAATCAAAAAAGGTCTGATAGCAAGGACTGGCGATGCCATTGGCATGGGCAAAATAAACAACAGTTTTGGTCATAAAGGTATTTGAAGCAGATAATCCATTTTGCAGGAGGTAATTTTAATTTTTGCTGCGATTCTCAAGATTAGCCAGGCTGGTTCAACACTCTACGCCTGACCAATATATTTATTTGGCCGACACCACCAGATTCTGGCTAGGCAAGAAAGTTGCGCCGCAGGTGGTTTTATCACCAACAATCACCACACCACGCCCTTTGACCTGGGTGGTTGGATCGGCCGCAATGGCCGCTACTGTAGTTTTACATTTTGGACAATAATGCTTCATGCCATTTAAATGCACGGCAATGCCATTAATAACAAATGAACTTTCACATTCAGCAACCACACCGCCATGTGAAGTTTTAGAGCCTAAAGTGACTAATGCTTTACCCATCGTTGTTATATCTTTTAAAAATTTGGCTCATCTTAGCATGAACATTTTACCGGACTCTAGTGCACTGATCGCCGGGCTGTTTATGTCAGGCAAATCAGCATAAAAAAGCACCCTTCAAATTAGACTAAAAGTGTCCAACTTTCGGGGTGCAGTTCACGAAGGTGCTTTTCTAAAAATTACGACTGTTATGGTTTAACCACCACCATCACCTGAATCGCTTCCGGGGTAACCGCAATACCGTCAAGCAGGCTTAAACCTTCTTTTTGCAATTTCTGCAAACGGCTGATTTCATCTTCACGGATGCTTGGGTTAAATTGCTTCAGATACGTTAGACGGTCAATTTCATATTGCCATTTCGCGCCATACATTTCTTTGGCCTGCTCTTTTAAGCCCGGCAAGGCAGTTTTGGCAATGTCCAATGCCTGTGCATAACGCTGCTCAATCACCTCGCGGCGTGCTTTTACCACCTGACGGCAGCTATTGCCATCTAAATGATGTAAATATGGTTTTAAGATTTCAGGGGCAATTTTTTGCGACAGATCCTGACCTTTTTCACTCAGTAATACACGAATCAATTGCTGCGGCAAGCTTGATGGCAGGTTCAATGCTTTTGGCGCAATTACATCAACCTTGAACCAGACTTCCAGCAGCACCGAACCTTGCGGTAATGCAGCTGACTTTAACACCGCTACATTGGTACTGCCAAAGCTTTGGGTATTGATCATTTCCATCACGCTTTCGGTAAATGGATGCTCCAGAGTCAGATATTGTGCATCTTCACGGATTTGTGCCTGATCACGATAGAAAGTCGCAGTCATGCCCTCTTCATCTAAAGTCAGACCTTGCACCTGCATCTGGTCTGTTGGCTTGATGATGACTGTGCCATTGCTTTGTTCATCAAAGTCGATATTAGTTGAAGCCATAAAGCGCTTCATGAACATTGGCAAAGTAGTGTTGTCATCATAATCTTCCAGCGCCTGGACAATTTCCTGTGCCACCACCGGACGGCAAGAGTTGTATTCCAGCAGGCGGTCACGGCCTTCCTGCAGTTCAGCTTCCAAGGCTTCGCGCTGTACGCTAACCGCTTCCAGCAATTCTTCAAACTGCTGGCCTTGATCTGCCAGTAAGCAGTCTTTTAATTCAACAATGAAGTTTTCCTGCAAGGTCTGCGCCGTTGGGGAAATATTGCTGAATATATTCAACGCTTCGTTATACCAGCGGAACATGCGTTCTTGCGCCGTGCCAAGTAAATACGGCACGTGAATCTGAATCCGGTTTTCCTGACCAATCCGGTCTAGACGGCCAATTCGCTGTTCCAGTACGTCCGGGTTCGCCGGTAAATCAAATAAAATTAAATCCGATGCAAACTGGAAGTTACGCCCTTCTGAACCAATTTCCGAACAGAGCAGGATTTGCGCACCATAGGAATCTTCTGCGAAATACGCCGCCGCCTGGTCACGTTCCAGCAGGCTCATACCTTCATGGAACATCGCAGTACGAATACCGGCGTGTAAACGCAGTGCATTTTCTAGCGCTTCCACCACCGGACCACTACGTGCAATCAGTAGCACTTTTTTGTGTTTTAAATCGCTGCGCAGCTTTTCCATCAGCCACATTACACGCGGATCGGTTTCCATCCACGCACCATCAAGCTGGCCTTCTTCTGGCCACATCTGTTCACGCAACTTGCCCTCTTTGGCCCAGTGCTCTGGGGCTGGCAGTGGTGCTGGCTGACAGTCCCGTCCCGGGAAGCCCTGAATCGCTTCACGGGTGTTACGGAATAAAATACGGCCGGTACCATGACGGTCTAACAGTTCATGAATGGCGCGGAAACGCTGTTCCGGATGGTCTTCAATGCGATGGCCCAGTAAGCCTTCCAAAGCGGCCAGATGACCTTCTTCCAGTGGCATGTCGGACATCAGCACTTCGGCAATTTTGGCTGTTTGCTGATATTGCGCTTCTTCATCCAGGAAACGGTCCAACGAACTGAAACGTTGAGGATCGAGCAGGCGTAAACGGGCAAAGTGACTTTCAACACCCAACTGTTCTGGGGTTGCAGTTAAGAGCAACACACCGGCCGTTTGTTCAGCAAATTCTTCGACCAGATCATAACGGTCATTGCCGCCTTCTTCTTCTGACCACATCAGGTGATGCGCTTCATCAACCACCAGTAAATCAAAACCAGCTTCAAGTGCCTGCTCACGCAGATCTTCGTGGTCAATCATCAGGTCAATAGAAGCAATAATACATTGCTCGGTCAGGAACGGGTTTAAATCCGGGTCATGTTCTTTAATTGACGCTGTACGGGTCAGATCAAATAAAGAGAACTGCAGGTTGAAACGGCGGCGCATTTCAATCATCCACTGATATTGCAGTGAATCTGGCACCAAAATTAAAATACGTTCAGAACGGCCGGTTTTGAGCTGCTGATGGATAATCAGACCGGCTTCAATGGTTTTACCCAAACCCACTTCATCGGCCAGTAATACACGCGGTGCAAAACGCTTACCGACTTCGTGGGCAATATAGAGTTGATGCGGAATCAGGCCAACGCGTGAACCAATCAGGCCACGCAGCGGACTGCTGTGCATATTGGCCTGCATCAACAGCGCTTCAATACGCAGGTCGTACCATTCTTTATAGTCAATCTGGCTGGCCAGTAAACGGTCTAAGGGTTTAGACAGCTGGATTTGCGCGCCAATTCGGGTTTCATTCAGCGATTTCTGTTCTTCTGAACCATCTTCCAGCTGACGTACCACGTTATAACGCACCACGCCACCGCGATCTTCCAGACTCTGAACCGTCCATTTCAGGCCTTCCTGGTCCTGTACTTCATCGCCCGCATTAAACACGATACGGGACAAAGGTGCATTGTTACGTGCATAGACACGGGTTTCGTCACTCTTGGGGAATAAAATGCTGATTGAACGTTCATCTACATCAATAAGAACGCCTAAGCCCAGTTCTGTTTCTGTATCTGACAACCAACGTTGACCAATAGCAAACTGCTGCAATTTTTCCACCTTTTTCTAGAAGTTAGGACTGTCGCGTTATCACTCAAGGACTGCTTGCCATTTGAGCAAAATTTGACATCGTAAAGCAATATATTTTGACATAAAGCCCACCAAAAAGTGAGCTTAAATTCATGAGGATATGTTTCCCTTAAAACGGCACCGGGCAATTAAACTCCAGTGTTTCTCCCGTTTGAGGATGTTGAAAACTTAAATACGCCGCATGCAAACACAGGCGTGGAGACAGCTGCTGCTGCTCTGGCGTGGCATATAAGGTATCGCCAATAATTGGATGACCCAGATATTGCATATGCACCCGCAGCTGATGCGAACGGCCGGTAATTGGAATAAGTTTGACCCGCGTAACCGCCTGTCCATTTATTTCAAACTGTTCCAGCGCCTGCCAGTGGGTAAGCGCCGGTTTCGAATGAGAAGGATCGGCCATATGCAACGGCGGACGGGTTGGATCATAGACCACCGGCACATCAATGGTGCCTTCGCCGTATAGATGCCCGGCCACCACTGCCTGATAATGCTTATCGGTCTGGCGTTCCTGAAACTGGCGTGAAATCTTGTTTTGCCCCAAGCGGCTAAGACCAAACACCAAAATACCTGAGGTGTCACGATCCAGACGATGAATTAACAGGGTTTTAGGCTCAATGGCGACCAAACGGCTGATCAGGCAGTCTTGTAAATCTGCTGTTTTTCCTGGCACTGTGAGTAAGCCGGCCGGTTTATGGATGAGCATAAAATCTTCATCTCGATAAATCAGGTGTTCGGTTAGAAAATTACTCAAAGTACACTTCCAGGCTGATCGCGAAAATAAGGCGGCAATGATAAAAACCTTGCACCACAATTACAATGCAATTTGCGCAAATTGCAGACGTTTTTTCCGATTTTGCTGAATAAAAATGTCAATTTTCTGAAAATGGCAAATTTAGTCCGTTAAAATCTGCAGCAATCCGTGAAGTGTGGGTTTGGACTGCAGATCTTCATAGCGAATATTGGCACCATTGGCACGCCATAAACCGACCAGACTGACCATACTCACCGAATCCAGACCATAATTTTTTAGGTCGACATAAGGATCAATTTCCAAGGCATCCATATCCAGCTGTTCTGCGACAGCCAACATAATGCCTTTGGTCGACAATACATATTCTGACGGCGCACTTAAATCCCATAAGCGAGTCAGGCTATAGGTATTTAAGTGATGTATCCCCTGTGCCGAAATATTTTCGATCCATTGAATATGCTGATCTTGATTCGCCAATAAAATGGCGTCATCGACCATACCGATTTGATCCGTCACACTCATCAGATGCGGCAAAATCTGTTTCAGCATTGGCGTGACCTGCCCTGCAAAAATCAGTTGTGGATGCGTTGAGGCATATTCTCCCAATTGCTGCATGCCTTGCATCAGGTCATCACCATAGAGATCAACAATGGGAATATCCAGCGCTTTGGCTTTATTGGTCAGTTGAATCAAATTTGCCATGAGTCCACTCTCTTGTATCCCCTGCTGCATACGTAAGTTTTGCAATCCGACTAAAACCAAAACGGATTCATTTAATGCAAGCTGCCATTTGGCTTGTGATGGCGCAAGTTGGATTTTTTTGGGCACGGGGTAAAGCATTTAAAAAACTTCATAAGATAATTTAATAAATGAGAATATGCTAACTCACAACATCAAAAGCACATATTATTTTCTGTACTGACTTACATTCCAAATACTTAATAAATGCCAAATATTTCGATCTACAACTTTCCAGTCATTCAAGGAGTCACGAGTCATTCTCCACTCGACTCGCACATTCGGATATAAGGGTGTTTCAACTGTTGTTGTAATGATCTGTTGATTCTCAATATTTTTGGTAATTTTCATTAAAAATTCTGTTTGGTATTGGTCTGATGCACGACCAATACAATGATAAGCGATCGAAGAGTCAAAATTTAATGAATAGCAATCTAGATCAAACTTTTTAAATGAGTCTTCATATTTTACATATTGATGCGATATTAAATAATTTATCCATTCTCGTGGTGTCTGTTTATATTTAAAATATAAGGGATCAGCTTTACTAAAATTTTGCACATGTACTTTAACTTGGTTTTTATGATTTTTATCATAAAAATGGCTTTGTTGCACAAAGATTTCATAACTATATGATTTTAAAAGTTTTGATTATTTTTTGATCCAAAATTAAATTTATTTAAATCAGATGCTTACATATTTATGCAACAAAGCCCATAAAAATTATTTATTGGTATATCTTTAGCTTGATTGAGTAATAAATTAAATTGCATTGGATTTTCAAAATCCGCAACATTTTCGATATTATCTAGACTATTCGAAATATGTGTGGTTGGCTCAAAATTTATTGGAAACTGGCCTAGAAAAGGACTACTCAACACTGTATTTTCAGCAATATTCTGTTTCGCGCCAACATAAGTTTTAATGATTAGTTCAGGCGAAATTCCCCACATAATTAAATCGCCAGTTTGGGAATTATCTTCATAATATTGTACATCATCATAGCTATGATCCACTTCTACTGAATCACTACAGGCGCTAATAAAGATACTATTAAGCAAAATGAAAATTATTTTTTTGATCATCCATTATTCCCAAAATTTATTCTTATTTAGTTGGTATCAGCTCAAGTAATATTCAAATCTTAGATAGAGCTTTGTTTAAACTGATTCGCCTAGAACTATCAGTCTAGGCTGTTATATTTTGATTTCCTACTGTAAATCAATCTAAACCACATGTTCTAAAAACTTCTCAATCGCTACCCGTGCAATCTCCGCATCTTCAAACGACTTCACACCCGACACACCCATCGCACCGACGAGCTGCCCTTGATACATAATCGGTTCACCACCTTCTAGCATCCCTGAAAATGATTCCATGGTCAGGAAGCCCATCTGACCGCCTTTGATAATATCTTCAAACAGTTTGGATGCATGGCGACTCATGGCAGAACATTTGGCTTTTTCGATGGCTAGATTTGCAGTCATTGGTGCTGCCCCATCCATACGTTTCATGGCCAGTAAACTGCCCGTTTCATCCACCACGGCAATACTGACATTAAAGTTATGCTGTATCGCATATTGATGCGCTTCATTTAATAGAAATTCAGCATCACTTAAAGTCATATAATGTTTGGTTTTCATTTTGATCTCGAATTAACTGAAGCTTCCCTCTCCTTTTAGGAGAGGGTTAGGGAGAGGTCAAATTTACGCTTTCATCTCAGCAAAAGTGGCTTTTGCCGCCTGAATGGTAAACTCGATATCTTCATCGCTGTGCGCGCTTGAAATAAAGCCGGCTTCAAATGCAGATGGTGCCAGGTTCACGCCACGCTCCAGCATGCCGTGGAAGAATTTACGGAAAGCATCGACATCACATTTTAGCATCGAGTCAAAGCTGGTGATATCGTCCTGATCGGTAAAGTACAGACCAAACATCGCGCCCACTTGCTGGGTTTTAAACGCGATACCGGCTTCATCTGCCGCTGCCTGTAAACCGGCCAGCAGTTTTTCCAGTTGTGCTCTTAATTTTTCATAGAAGCCTGGCTCACGCAGATGCTTAAACATCTCGATACCGGCACGCATCGCCAGCGGGTTCCCCGACAATGTTCCGGCCTGATACACCTTACCCAGTGGCGCAATACATTCCATCACTTCGCGTTTACCACCAAAGGCACCGACGGGTAAGCCGGCACCAATGATTTTACCCAAGGTAGTTAAATCTGGGGTAACGCCATAATGCGCCTGCGCACCGCCTAAGCCAACACGGAAGCCGGTCATCACTTCATCAATAATAAACACCGAGCCATGTTCATCACAGACATCACGAATGGCTTGCAAGAAACCATCAACTGGCGCAACCAGGTTCATGTTACCGGCAACCGGTTCCACAATCACCCCGGCAATTTCTGAACCAAACTTGGCAAAGCATTCTTTTAAGGTGGCAATATCGTTATATGGCAGGGTTAAGGTGTGTTTGGCAAAATCCGCAGGAACACCGGCAGAGGTCGCTTCACCCTCACCTTTGGTTAACAGGCCAGAACCGGCTTTCACCAGTAATGAATCTGAGTGACCGTGGTAACAGCCCTCAAATTTCACGATCTTGTCACGGCCAGTATAACCACGTGCCAGACGAATCGCGGTCATGGTGGCTTCTGTACCGGAGTTGGTCATACGCACCAGTTCGATTGATGGCATGATTTCGCAGATAATATCGGCCAGCGTCGTTTCATGAACAGTTGGCGCACCAAAACTTAAACCGTCTACTGCAGCATCCTGCACCGCTTTAATAATCGCTGGATGGGCATGACCCAAAATCATTGGCCCCCATGAACCGACATAATCGACATAGCGTTTGCCATCTACATCGTATAAATATGCGCCTTGGGCTTTTTCAATAAAGACCGGCGTGCCGCCTACACCATTGAACGCACGCACCGGTGAGTTCACGCCACCTGGAATATGTTTGCTGGCTTGTTTAAATAATTGTTCTTGCTTTGGAGATAGGCTCATGAATCGACTCAACTCAAAATAAAATCAGACAAAAATTTCGGCTTAAACCGCCTTTTTAAATAGTTCAGACCAGTCATATACGCGTTGAGCAACGGTATGCATCGGACGACCTAATATATCACTAATCACCGCACAAAGGTCGGCACCAGCATCAATCACCTGCTGACCATTTTCCACGGTTAACCCACCAATCGCGCAGATCGGTACATTCAGTTTTGCTTTGGCCTGCTTTAAGGTTTCTAGACCAATATTGCCGGCTTCCGGCTTGGTATCGGTGGCGAAAATTGCCCCAAATGCCACATAGTTAGCGCCATCGGCAATGGCCTGCTCTGCCAGTTCAAGTGAATTGTTACAGCTGCGGCCAATCAGGACATTCTTCGGTAAACGTGCTGCGGCTTCGACAATTGAGCCATCATCTTGACCCAAATGCACGCCGACACCATATTTTACCGCAGCTTCCAAATCATCATTAATCACAAATGGCACTTTGTACTGTGCACACAATGATTTCATATATTCAATTTCATAAGCCTGATCTTCTTTTGCCACCTTTTTACGGCGATATTGCAAGACTGCAACTTCATAGGTCGCCATTGCACCTTCAAGTTTGGCTAAAAGCAGTTCAATCGGATCATCATTGGTAATTAAATATAAGCCACGCATTTTGCCTGCCTGAAACACCTCAAAAAATTGGCTCTCATTATTACATAGTTACAGCTCAAGAGCAGGCCTTGCCTGTATTTTCGCTGATGCTTTGTTTCAGTTCAGATTTTTATGCAAAATCCCTAGTATTGGGGATAGAGTCAGCGCCGGTTTCGGTATTTACTAAGACTCACAATAATAACGATATAAGTTGTTGTTTTTTATTTTTTTATATCAATAACAACCAACGTGCATTCATGGTCTCATGGACGTACTAGAATTTGATGCCAGGACGCATTTGGGGAAATGTGATCAAACGCTAGCACGTCCACACTCTTTTGACTCTCTTCATTCTTTTTATTTCAATGATTCCAGCTATAAAAAAAGCCCGGAGAAAGGTCACTCCAGGCTTGGAAAGTTAAAAACTGATGTCATCAAAGTGTCATACACTCTGCATTGCTTCAATTAATAGAACATTCACTCTACAATTTCAATGAATTTTTTGACCATTCATCTTATTTTTGACCGAAAGTTTTAGTTTTGCTCGAAAAATGAAGATTAGCTGTCAATTTTATCCAGTGCGCGGTCTTTAAGACTCAGGTTGCCGCGCAGAATGTCGGCAAACATTCGCCAGTCAGAAATAAAGCTATACAGCGGCTGTTTAAAGCTGGCTGGCTTGTTTTTTTCAAAGAAAAAATGACCGACCCAGGCGCAGGCATAACCGGCCACCAGTCCATAGACAAAGTAGCGTGGCTTACGCTGCCTGACCATTTGTGTCAGGCAAATCAGGCCGATACCACTGCCCAGCATATGCAGACGCCGGCTCATGATATTGCGGTGTTCGGTTAAATAAAAACGATAAAACTCGTGATAATTTTGAATTGGACCTTGAGGCGTGTCATCCGGTTTTTTCGCCCATTCGGTGTTGAGGGGTGCGTTCATATTCATCATCCTGATGCTCTGTTCTTGCTCAAATTACCGCATTTTCTGTACAAATAAAAGCCACTTTGTTCGCGCTATTTTTCTGGCTACTTTTTTCAGGACAGATTTTGGTTACAATCAGAAGCCTTAAACAATGAACGCCTTTTCTGGACGCTTGATAATAATTTGGTATAGCGGCGTCATCTGCCAGAAAGCTACTTTTTTTGCTGTATTGCTCAATTTTTTAGGACCAATTGAATGACCGAGATTGAATTAAAATTTCAAATTCCTGATGCGCGCCGTAATGCCTTACTTAAAGCGCTGGATCCTAAGAAATCTGAAACCATTTCGCTGCAAGCCCGATATTATGACACTGCCGACCGCCTACTGGCACAGCATGGTATTGCGCTGAGACAACGCTTGGAAGGCACGCGCTGGGTGCAAACACTGAAAGCCGGCAAAACCCATATTGAACGTTTTGAACATAATCATGACCTGGGCGAACTGCACCAGCCACCTGCGCTTGATTTAAGCATTTACGATGCCGCTCCCGAAGCCAGACAGCTATTAGATGCAGTTCTCAGTCAGACTGAAAGCCCGCTGCAACTGCAATTTGAAACCGATATGACACGTACTTTGCGTGTTATCCAGCTAGATGAAGTCGAGATTGAAGCCAGTTTAGATGTAGGCTGTATTCGCAGCGGCGAGCGTGAATATCCCGTCCATGAGGTTGAGTTTGAATTAAAATCTGGTTCGGTGCAGGCCCTGCTGGCCTTCTGTTTTGAATGGGTCAAGAAATACCAGCTCTGGTTAGATGTACGCAGCAAGGCCGAAATGGGCAATTTGCTGGCTTTAGACTTACAAGTCAGCCCGCCGCGTCTGGCTGAAGAATTCCGTTTAAATAAAAAAGCCTCAGCCGATCAGAATTTAAGACTGTTAATTGCCCAGCAATTGCAGCATTTACTGCCGAACATTGCGGCCATTTCAGCCGGTGTTAATGAAGCCGAGCATATTGTGCAGGCACAGAATGCACTAAATCAGCTGTATTTAACCGTGCATTTGCTCAAAGACTGGAGTGCGTCTATTTCGGAAAAATGGGCCAATCAGTTACTGGCGTTTAGACAGCAGTTTGACCAGCTGCAACATTTGCAGCACATGCAAAATACCCTCGGCACCTTTTTGCAGAACCCGAATACCGCCTCGAATCTGGCCAAAGATATTTTATATGCCAAAGAGAAACTGGCCAATCTGGTGAAATCGACCCAGAATGTACATCATTATCTGGAACTGTTGATGTTTAGCCTGGATGAAGATGCCTCCCACCCTGCGCAGGATTTAAAACAGGCCGCCCAGCAGACTTTGCAACATCAATATAAATTACTGCAAGAACAGCTAAACCAGACCAGCCAGACCGATTTTGAGAGTCTGGATCAGCTGGCGCAGAAAATTAATGCCCTGAAATTTATTTTCCCGGTACTCACCACGATCTATGATGTTAAAAACCTGCAAAAGTACAGCAAAGCCCTGAACGATGCCCAGCTGGCCGCGCAGGAATATCAGGTTCTTTCCTCCGCTGCGCTGTATATCCAGCAAACCGAGCTGGAAGCCAGCGACTGGTTTGTACTCGGCTGGCTGACCGCAAAACAGGAAGTCCATGCGCAAGCCTTGCTGGATGCCACCGAACAATTCCTGGTGAGTCGCAAGTTTATTAAGTAAGTTCAGCCATTCCCCGCTCCGGCCAGACAAAAGAATACGCTTTATGGCTACTTTTTATGCATGGCTTGGCCTATAGTAAGGTCAATCAAGAATAAAAATTGCAGGAGTTGGTTATGGCGGAAATCGAACTGAAATTTCAGGTGCCGGTGCATCAGCGCCGCGCCTTTGAAAAAGCCATTGCCAAGAAAAAAGCCGTGCCAATGCAGCTGTGGGCCAAATATTATGACAGTCCTGAGCAGCAGCTGGCACAGCATGCCATCGCCCTGCGTCAGCGTCTGGAAGGTCAACGCTGGTGTCAGACCTTAAAAGCACCGGGGCAGCATCATTTTGAGCGTTTTGAACTGGAACTGGCCCTCGGCCCGGATGAACCGGAGCAGCTGGATTTAAGCCTGTATCAGGAACATAAACAGGCGCAAACCTTGCTAAAACAGGCGCTGGAGCTGAAAAAAGCCGATTTAAAAAATACCGGTCTGGAACTGCAATTTGAAACCGATGTGCAACGCCTGATTGTGCTTGAACAAGTTAAAGACAGTGCAATTGAACTGGCCTTTGATCAGGGCGAAGTCCGCACACCAACAGCGCAAAGCGATATTTACGAAGTCGAGTTTGAACTGAAACATGGCGATGTCAGCAACCTGATTGATTTTGTTCAGCCATGGGTAAAACGCTATCAGCTCTGGCTTGATGTTCGCAGCAAATCACAGCGTGGTCAGATGCTCAAGAATCAGCAGGACATCTTGCCCGTTCAACATCAAACGCCTTTTAGTCTCGATAAACATGACTCCAGTAGCCACGCGCTGGCCAAAATTGTCAGCAACTGTCTGACTCATTTATTACCGAATGCCACCGCGATTGCCGACAATCATTATCAGAGTGGTCATGTGCATCAGGCCCGTGTGGCCATTCGCCGTTTACGCAGCGCACTGAAAATTTTTGGACACTGGTCCGAACAGGTACAACCCGAGTGGCAAGCGCAGCTGGCAGAACTGTTCCGGCAACTTGGTTCCACCCGCGACCGCGATGCGCTGAGTGAAAGCCTGATGCCACGTCTGGCCGAGGCCGGCTCTCCCCTCGCAGAACTACCGGCAAGTAGCGAAAGCAGTGATGAAATTGATGCACTATTTCGCGCGCCAGAAACAGTGCGCCTCTTGCTGGAGCTGCTACAGTTTAGCCAGTGCACAGCACAGGAAGATGATCAATCGCTGAAAAAGCAGGTACGGAAACAGCTTGCAAAAATGCACCGGCAAATTTGTCAGGATGCCGTGCAGTTTGAACATCTGGACAGTGAACAGAAGCATCGCACCCGTAAACGGGTCAAACGCCTGCGTTATTCGGTCGAGTTTATTGCCTCTTTATTTGAAGCCGATGCCGTCAAACAGTATCTGAAAGCATTGAAACCGGCACAGGAATCTTTGGGGCAGTTTAATGATCTGGTGGTGGCCGAAGCCCTGTTTCAACACGAGGTTCAGCAAAACCCACAGGCCTGGTTTGTTCTGGGCTGGATTGCTGCCGAGCAAAAGCATGTTCTGGCCGAAGCCCAGCAGCATTTGCTGGAATTTACCCGCAGCAAAACCTTCTGGTCGGACTAAAGCCCAGCACGGAGATAATCATTTAGCGGTACTTGCCAAATACCTTCCAGGTACCGTTATCGGCCAGCGGATCATGATAACTATCGCTCCGCTGCTTGCGCGGTTTTTCCCGGGCATCCACCAGCTGAAAATGCGGTTCGACACTCAGCACAATACCGTTGACATAAAAACGAGTGCGGGTGTATTCACTTTGCCCATGCTGAAACACATAGGTACGCAAATCAATAAACTCACGGTGTGCCACCAGTGCGGCGCTGTCGTCACTCTCCAGCCACTGTTTCATCGTCAGCATCTGCGTAGCATCAAACTGGCCGCACTTTTCCATCAAGCTGGCCAGACCGCGAAAAGTTTTTGATTCTTTGGCCCGGGTTTTATTAATCCGGATTCGGTCAACATGAAAGAAAAATAAAGGCAGGTTTAAGTGACTTGGCAGATGAATGGCATCCAGCACTTCATCTTCCATAAAGGGCTGAAACAGCTCTTGTGCCCGCTCAATCAATCCGGACCATTGCTGGAAATAGGCTTCAACTTCAGCCGGATTGCCATAATAAATTGGCAGCCCTTCTACATTGGCCAGATGTGCCGGCGGCCAGATGTTTTGTCGCAGCAGCGCAATATCACTTTTTAGACTTTGAACCGCAATTGCATCTTGCATCGTGATTCCTTTTTCTTGCTTAGGCTATTTTTAGAGTAAGACAAAGGTTTAGTTTCTGCAAGGCTTTGCCTATAATTATTGTTTATGATTTTAGCTTAGGAAAAATTCATGGTTCAAAAGATTGAAGCAACCGATGTTACCGAAGAAGAAGCGTTAAATGCTGCTTTCTTTGAACGTGCTGATGAATTTATCAAACAGGCCAACGAATTTTGTCGCGTCGAAAAAGGTTCACAGGAACAACCGGCGGAAAAACGCGGTCAGGTCAGTGCTGCCATGTTGTTTGGCACGGCGCGTTTTAATACCTGGGTCGCAGCCAACAACTTCAAAGATGGTGAGGAAATGCGCGCGGCCAAAGATCAGGTCATGTCCTACATTTTGCAGCAGTTCCAGATGATGCTGGAAGACAATTACGATGAATACTGTGAACAGTTCGAGAACTATTTACGTTTCCGTCGTAATGAAGAATTTCACAGCAATAAACACAAACATGATCACGATCATTAAATTGCTAAAAAAAGCCCACCCTGTTGGGCTTTTTTAATGTCATCTTTTCGATAAATACCCTTTTCTTTTTTGCAGACTTGGCTTTGAATAAAATAGACATCTTCAAGGATCAAACCAACCTGCTATGCAAAATCTTGGATTTGCACTGATTGATGCGCATATTCATCAATGGGACCCGTATAACACACCACACAGCGCACGCCTGGCAGTCAAGCTGCTAGGGAAATATCCACGCTTACTGGATAAAACCATCCGTACGCTAAAATCCAAAGCACTGATTGACACTTTGGGACACACCCAGCATGTCACTGCCCCCTATTTGCCCGAACATTATTGCCGCGATGTCGGCTTTTATCCGGTTGAAAAAGTGGTGCATGTGGAGGCTAGCTGGCATGACCACAAAGGCAAAGGTGTGGTTGGAGAAACCCGTTTTATTGAATCGCTGGATTTTGCCAAAAATGGTATCCAGCTGGGTGCAGTGGTGGCCACGGCCGACCCGCGTGACAGCCAGTTCAAGCAGATTCTGAAAATGCATCAGAAAGCGGCGCCGCAACATTTTCGCGGGATTCGTAAAATGGCTGCGGTTCATGAAGATAAAGACATTTATGCCTGGGCCGATGATCCGCATTTATACCGTGACAAAAAATTTCTGAAAGGCTTTGAACTACTGGCACAGCATAATTTAAGTTTTGATGCCTGGGTCTATTCCAGCCAGCTGGAAGATGTGATTGCCCTGGCAAAACAGTTTCCGGAAACCTCAATTGTGCTGGATCACCTCGGTACACCGGCCGGTCTGTTTGGTCCGGTCGGCTCGCATACCGGTATTACCCAAACTGCGCGCGACAATATCCTGTTTCGCTGGCAGGAAGACCTGGCAGAACTGGCGCGCTGCCCGAATGTCTATACCAAATTGTCCGGGCTGTTCATGCCGGTACTGGGTCATCAGTTTCATCAGCAGCAACGGCTGGCCTCAAAACAGGAAATCATTGATTTAACTGCCCCGCTGATTCAGCATGCGCTAAAAAGTTTTGGTATGTATCGGGTGATGTTTGGTTCCAATTTCCCGATGGATCGGGTCAGTAGCGACTTAGTCACGATTATTGATGCCTTTAGCGATGTGGTGGCGACGTATCATCCGCAGGCATTAGCACAGGTGTTCCATGATAATGCCAAACAATTCTATCGGCTCTAATTCTCTATGATAAATTCACCTCATACTTACTCATAGCACCTATAAGGATTGCTGGCAGATGGGATCAGTGCCAACATAACCGGCTTCATAAAAATCTCCCGTTTAGGGAGATTTTTTATATGAATGATCTGTAATCAGCACTTATTTTACCGGCTGACCATATTGATCAGCCATGACTTCGACCCAATGTTGCGGCAGCAGATATTTCTGGATCACCGCATCAATATCGGCTTTGCTGAGTCGGGCAATGGCCTGATCACGTTTTTCCCGATACGGTAAATCACGGTCAAGTTCCAGCTGTGCCACCAGCATCCGGTGAATACGGCGCTCATCTTCCAGCGCTGTGACACGCTGTTTCAGAATGTCAGCCTTGGCCGCCGCTACTTCCTGTGCAGTCACGCCATTTTTGCGCAACTCCTGAAAGACTTTATGTACCGCCTGCGACAACTGCGCCGCTTTACCGGCAGTATAGTTGGCACTCACACTGAGGGCACCGGAATTTTCAAAGCTGCTTAAACTGAGCGAACTGCCAAAACTGTAGACCAGCGCATTTTTTTCACGCAGCTCTTGCGCCAGACGTGAGGTCAGTTGTGAGTCCCCTAAAATATGACTCATGACCATTAATGCGGCTGCATCGGGATGATCATTTCCCACGGGCAGGGTCATCACGCCCTGATAACTGCCAAACTCACGCTGTTCGGACAGTACATGCTGTTTTTGCGCCGCATAGCTGTTATACGGCACGCTTAAACGCTGATACGGCTGTGCTCCGTTCCAAGTGGCAAACTGCTGTTGCAACAGCTTGAGAACCGGCTTGGCCTCATAATCGCCGGTAATGGCAATCCGGGCATGATCCATGGCAAAAAACTGCCGATACAGCTGTTTGACTTTCTCATTGCTGGCCTGGGTCAACTGCTGCTTGGCAAATTCCGGCTCGAAGTGATAACGCAAATCTCCCGGCTGATAACGCTCGATCAAACGTGCCATATTTAAGGCAGCCACGGTTTCCGGCTCGGTATACGGCCGGTCCAGACTGGCCAGACTTTGTGCCTTGATCAGATCAAACTGGGCCTGTTCAAACAGCGGCTTTTTCATGATTTCCAAGACAAATCTGAAAAACTCATCAAATTTATCTTTTTTGGCCACAATCGAAATGGCCACGCCATTGCTATTGGCCTGTGCCGAAGCTGAACCACCGGCGTCAATGGATTTGTCGGCAATATCCTGCAGGCTGTACTGATCTGAGGCACGCAGCATTAAATAGGCCATCAGGTCAATAATCTCGCCCTGATTAAACAGCGATTTTTCATTGCCAAAATCGACTATAATGGTGGCGTAGGTTTTATCGTCCCGGGTCGAGGTGGGAAACAGTGCATATTTCATGCCATTGGCCAGTGTGCCACGCTGGATTTTGGCTTCAGTCTGGCTTAAGGCCTGTTTGGATGTGTGCAGATACTGCTGAATTTCCTGCTCATAGCTGCTGATGTCTTTGAGTGGCTCGGCCTGTACATCCATTTGATCGAGGGTTTTCAGCGGTTCAGCAGCCTGCTGTTGCTGGGCCTTTTTCTGCTCTTCTGGTGTCGGCTGAATATGCCCGCGCATACGATGTTCAGGAATCAGGAATTGCTGTAAACGTGTATTGACCTGATCCACCGTTAAGGCCTGTAATTCCTGTTGATGGACAAAATACTGTGCCCAGTTGCCCTGCTCCGATACCACATAATCACTTAGCATACCGGCAAGAGCACTGGCATTGCTAAACAGACTGTCCTGGCTATTACGAATCAGGGTTTTGACCCGGTTCAGCTCGGTCTGATTAAAATTTTTGCCCTGCTCGACACCCTGCTGCAAGGCAGTTTCAACCTGCTTGGCATTATGAGTCGGTGCATACAAGGCACCCATAAAGACCAGATTAAAATCCTGATCCAGCCAGGTGGTCGATTGCACCATGGTGCTGATACCGGTTTCAACCATGCCCTGATACAAATGCCCGCTCGGCTGCATGGTGTATAAATACGGCGCCAACGCCAGAGCGGTTTTATGCTGGCCGTTCTGACCATTTAAATAGATATTGAACTTGGCCAGCTGGCTGCCTTTTTGCACTAAAAAATCCCGGTTTTTGATGGTACGGGCATCCAGCACTGGCACCTTGACCTGTGCCGGAATCTGGCGTTTGGCCAGCGGACTAAAATGCTGATCAATCTGCTTGAGTACCTGCGCTTTATCAAACTTGCCGGTCAGCACCATCACGGCATTATTCGGTGCATACCAGTTACGATAAAAACGCTGCAATTCCGGCATCTGAATCGACTGCAACTCATTCAGATCACCAATCGGTAAACGGCCCAGATACTGGTTGCCATAGGCCGCTTTCCAGACCTGATCCATTAACACCGCATAGGGCTGATCCATACGCACTTCGCGTTCACGCTTCACAATCGCAATTTCTGCCGGCACAAATTTTTCTTGCAGCACCAGCTTGTCCATACGCTCGGCTTCAAGATAAATCATCTCATTAATGGCTGTCTGATCTGGGCGGATGGTGTTCAGATATTTGGTCGAGTAGTAATCGGTGCTGGCATTATTGCTTAAGGTGTACTGGTTTAAACGGCGCTGGAATTCATCTCCCGGGACATTCTGGGTGCCTTTAAACGCCAGATGTTCCAGTAAATGCGCCATACCGCCTTTGCCTTGGGGATCATTCAGGGAACCGGTAAAGTAGATGGTACTCATCACCACTTTATTTTCTTTGGCATTCGGCGCCAGAATCACCCGAAAACCATTATCCAGCCGGTATTCTTCAATCTGCTGTTCAGATTTTACCAACACCGGCTGGGCAAATGTCGTAGCCCCCACACCCATGATCAGCAAAGACAGGCTGAGCTGTTTAAACCGCATTAACATAATTTTTTCAATACCTTTTACCTGCTGCAGCCGCTTGCATGACTGCAGCATTAAATTGTTTGTTGTTGTGACTTATGTTTGAAAATCACCGGCATACCCAGCGTGATTTCCCTGTTCTGTTTTAATCTAAAAATAACTCGGCCACCAGATATAATTTGGCATAACCGGAAATTTCAATACGCTGCTCTGCTTGTAAGGCACAGTACAGCATTCCACCTCGCGCCGAAGCCTGATAAGCCACCAGTTCAGTTTTGCCGGTTTTTTCTGCCCATAACGGCGCCAGACCGGTATGCATGGAACCAGTCACCGGATCTTCATCAATCCCTTTATGCGGGGCAAAGTAGCGAGCAATATAGTCATAGTCCTGAGAGGGCGCGGTCAAGGCCACATCTAGGTCTGTCGCGGTAATTGCGGTGCTGACCTGATGCAGCTCTGCAATCTGCCGGATTTTGGCCAGATCGGGCTGGGCGGCTAACACTGCCTGCTCAGATTCCAGTACCAGAATATAGGCCTGTGCATTTAAATAGACTTCCTTAACCGGCTGATCAATCACATCCAGCAATTGCGCCGGAAATTCATCTTGCAGTACCGGCACACGGGTTGGAAAATTCATGCGGATTTTGCCATCATTATCTTGCGTGACAATAAAAAGACCTAAATTTTTGACATGAAAATGAATGGTTTTGGCGCGGGTATAATCCTTAAACAGTACAAAGCTGCTGGCCAAAGTGGCATGGCCGCAAAAAACGACTTCAACTGTGGGGCTAAACCAGCGAATCTCGAAATTTTCAGCATCCATCGGCTTGACAAAGGCAGTTTCGGAAAGGTTATTTTCCAGTGCAATATTCTGCATTAAAGCGTCATCAAGCCAGTCTTCGACCACTATTACTGCGGCCGGATTTCCCTTAAATAATGCTGTTGTGAATGCATCAACCTGATACATTTTCATGAATCTGTCTCCCGCTGTATTTTGTGCTTTTTCCCAAGCATGCATCAATGATATAAGTTTTAACACCCGGTACAATGCAGAATTGTTGTTTTCCTGCATATCTCTGGAATGATCTCTGATTGAGGAATAAAAAAATATGACGCTCCCTGCTGATCTGCAAGCCGTACCTTTGGAAAAGGCCTATCGTTTGATTAATCATGGTCCGACCGTGCTGGTGTCTGCGCAAGATCAGCAGGAAACCGATGTCATGGCTGCAGCCTGGGCCTGTGCGCTTGAGTTTAATCCTGCCAAAGTTACGGTAGTGCTGGATAAAAGCACCAAAACCCGTGCCATCATTGAACAGTCAGGTTATTTTGCCTTGCAGGTGCCGACCTTAAAACAGCTCAGGATGGTGCATCAACTGGGAAGCATCAGCCTGTTTCAGGAGCCGAACAAGCTGGACCGCTGTGGGGTCGAGCTGTTCCAGTTTGAGCATTCTCCTGTGCCGACAGTGGCCGGATGCGCCGCCTGGCTGATCTGTGAACTCATTCCGGAGCCGCACAACCAGCAAGCCCATGACCTGTTTATAGGTAAAGTCATTGCAGCCTATGCCGATCAGCGGGTATTTCGTGACGGGCACTGGTATTATCATGAAGTGGCCGATGAATGGAAAAGTATCCACCATATTGCCGGCGGGCATTTTTATAGCATTGGTCAGCCGGTTTCAGTGGAATAAACAGTTGTTAGATTAGCAAACAAATTGGCCAGATCAGCGCGCAACTGTAATAGCCCGCGCGCCATACAACAATATTTTACGCATAATAAAAAGCGCAAGGAATCTGCATGGATGCACAGCAACGCCGCCTCAGCCTGTTTTTACTGCTGGCCACCTGTTTAGGTATCGGTATTTTTCGTTTTTCTTATACCGCCTTATTACCCAGTACCCGTCTGGCTTTTGAATGGAGTAGCGAGTTTGCCAGCCTGTTAGGCAGCGCCAATTTACTCGGTTATTTAATTGGTGCGGTCTGGGCCATGCGCTTAAACCGGCAGCTATTAAGCTGGATTCAGGCCGCGGCCTTTCTCGGCAGTTTAAGTTTATTCTGCTGTGCGTTCGCCGGTTTTGAGGGCAGCTGGTATCTGTTCTGGCGAATATTGTCCGGCATCTGCGGTGGCTGGCTGATGATTCTGGCGCCGAGCGTGGTTGCGCAGCACTGTGAATTGCAGCATCGGTTTAAAATTAATGTGATTGGTTTTAGTGGCATCGGACTTGGTGTGCTGCTCGCCACATTATTTTTGCCCTATTTAGATCATATCTCCACCTCAAGCGCCTGGCTGATTTTATGTGCCTTTGCCGTGCTGTGCAGTCTGGGTTTAATCCTGCTCAAACCCAAAGCCCTACCGGTTAACATCCAAAGCCAGCCTCAAAGCGCTGCTGCTGTGCCCATCAATAAAAAGGTCTTTGCCAGCCTGCTCTTGGTGTATAGCTGTAGCGCGTTTTCCTATGTACCACACTCACTCTTCTGGATTGACTATTTAAGTCAGGTGCAACAACTCAGCCTGTTCAGGATCAATAGCCACTGGATTTTATATGGTCTGGGCAGTGCCTGCGGAGCGGCCTGTGCCTATTTTCTGGCAAAACAGCTCGGCAATTTCAAAGCCTTGAAAATCCTGTATTGCCTGTATGTGGCGGCCATTTTAGCGGCAATCGCGCCTTGGTCAGTGATGACTTTTCTGTCTTCCTTTTTTACCGGCCTGCTGAATCCGGCGGTGGTGTTTCTGACCTCTTATACCCTGCTCCAGCTCTATGGCCTAGCCTATAAAAAGTTATGGGGCATGGCCACTTTATGCTTTGCCAGCGCGCAGCTGATAGGAGGCTTAAGCTTTAGCGGCTTACAAGTCGCCGGCTGGTCTTATCCGCAGCAGTTTTTACTGGCCGGTGCGGTTCTGGCACTGGGAAATCTATATTTTATTTGCAGCCTGCCGGCCACCAAAACACCGGTTTCCACAGCCGAGGTAAACTGATTTAGCTTATTCATCGGTCAGCTCTTGTACCAAATAGGGATAAGGATTCACGGCGCCTTGACCACTGAGATAAATCCCATAATGCAAATGTGGCGGTGTATTTTGAGCATTGCCGCTATTACCGACATAACCAATGATTTCACCGGCTTCAATCCAGTCGCCTTCCTGAATCTCCGCTGCATAATCCTCTAAATGCGCATAATAATGATGGCTTAAGCCCGGACCAATCACCCAGACCACTTTACCCCCAAGGTTGTTGGTGCCCACCCGCGATACAATTCCAGCCGTGGTCGAGCGTACCGGCGTGCCGCGTTTGGCAAAAATATCAGTGCCTTCATGCCGACGCCCTTCACTGCGCGCCGCACCCCAGGTATCACTGATCTGCCTGGCCTGCACACCTTCTACCGGGACCGGTAAAGGCGCCATGAATTCCTGCTGTTGCAATTTCAGATACAGCATCGGATAGCGCATACCGGCGGCATCACCCGAAGGCGGTGGCTGACAGCCGACCAGCAGCACACTCAAACTCATGCCAAGTGTTAGACCGGCGAGCCGTTTAGAAATCAAGATATTCATGGCACCTGCATCATCAAGGGATGACTTGATCTTAAGGTCTGCTCAGGGGTAGATAAAACACGGTTTTTGTACAGGTTTTGCTGATCTGGGTTTGGAGATGATTCCTCTGCTGCTTTCCGATCTAGATCGTCATGGGCTATATAGATATGACAAAGGCTCTCATCATGAGAGCCTTTGTCAGTAAATCAATTTAAAAACCTATATGCGCCTTTAGGCGATGAAAAAGTTTTTAAATTGGGGGTGCGACATCATTGCTGACGTTGGTTTTTCTGTTTTTGATTTTGTTGCTGAGGCTGTTGCTGCTGTTGACGTTGATTGTCATTCTGCTGCTGATTTTGTTGACGTTGGTTTTGCTGATTCTGTTGATTCTGCTGGTTTTGTTGATTAGCCATTTCATATCACTCCTGTATCAGTTCGATATGTCGCACAATATGTACAGGTATTACTCTACCGGGTTTTGTTTTTTGCCCAAGTCATAAGCTGTATCAAATTGCCTCAATGTAATTGGGCACAGGATTATCCATTACAAATTAAGTGAAAATAGTTTTACTATTTTACCTTAGTCACCCAAAGCATCACTGTGGTTACTTGTCATTACATTGACACAAATGGATGAGAAGATAAGGCATAAAAAACCCGCGTTAAACGCGGGCGGTTGCATCAAATAGATAGCGTTTTATTGGTCCATCTTGTCAATAATCGCCTGACCAAACTCAGAGCAGCGCAGCAAGGTGGCATCTGGCATCAGGCGTTCAAAATCATATGTCACCGTTTTGGCTGCAATCGCACCGGATACACCCCGAATAATCAGATCGGCCGCTTCAGTCCAGCCCATATCGCGCAGCATCATTTCCGCAGACAGAATAATCGACCCCGGATTGACCTTGTCCTGCCCAGCATACTTTGGCGCAGTGCCATGGGTGGCTTCATACATATGAATTGCCCCGCCAATATTGGCTCCCGGTGCAATGCCAATCCCGCCGACTTCTGCCGCCAGTGCATCGGAAATATAATCCCCGTTCAGGTTTAAGGTGGCAATGACCGAATAATCTGCCGGGCGCATTAAAATCTGCTGTAAAAAGGCATCGGCAATTACATCTTTAATCATAATCTCTTTGCCGGTTTTCGGATTTTTCAGCTTCACCCACGGCCCGCCATCGATCAATTCGCCGCCAAAACGCTCCAGCGCCACTTCATACCCCCATTCCTTAAAGGCGCCTTCGGTATATTTCATGATGTTGCCTTTATGTACCAAGGTCACACTCGGCTTGTCATTATCAATCGCGAACTGGATGGCTTTACGCACCAGACGCTGAGTGCCTTCTTTGGAGACCGGTTTAATCCCAATACCACAGTTTTCTTCAAAGCGGATTTTGGTGACACCCATTTCCTCTTTCAGGAATTTAATGACTTTTTTCGCTTCCGGTGAATCGGCTTTCCATTCAATCCCGGCATAAATATCTTCCGAGTTTTCCCGGAAAATCACCATATCGGTCAGTTCCGGATGTTGCACCGGTGAAGGCACGCCTTCAAACCAGCGTACCGGACGCACACAGACATACAGGTCCAGTTCCTGACGCAAGGCCACATTCAATGAGCGGATCCCACCACCAACTGGTGTGGTTAGCGGCCCTTTAATCGACACCACAAATTCACGCAAGACCTCAAAGGTTTCTTCCGGCATATAGGTGCCATAAATCTTGTTGGCCTTTTCGCCGCAATACACTTCCATCCATTCAATCGCACGTTTGCCACCATAGGCTTTTTGTACTGCCGCATCCACCACGGCTTTCATAGTCGGGGTAATATCCACCCCAATCCCGTCACCTTCAATAAAAGGGATAATCGGATTGTTCGGCACATTCAGGGATAAATCTGCATTTACCGTAATTTTGCTGCCATCTGCAGGCACGACGATTTTCTGATAACCCATAATCCTTGCTACTCCCTGTGATTGGTGGGCGGGCAAATCCATACTATTCTTGCCCGGCACCGGTCTTTTTTGGCTGTCTGCTTAATTGTATTTTTAACTCGATGATCTTTTCAGTTTAATCAAAATTTAACCAGCCCGGGATTTATAAGGGAAATGGCCTTATTTCTGTGCTTAATAAATCGGCATATATCCTGTGCCATATCTCAGCAAGTTTTACATTTCCAATCAAAATCATCTGCTCAGCTTTGCCATAAAGTTCAGGCAGATCAGACAGAATCTGCTATAGTAGCCGGATATTGTGGACCTTCTTTTTGCTCATTGTCACCCTTTCTCTCCCATGCCGGGTTTTATTACAGGTAGCATAAGAACCACACCCAGATTTTGTTATATTTTTTAGCAGGTTACAGTGAAAATAGTTATTCTTAACAAGCCTTATGATGTGCTGTCGCAGTTTCGTCCCGATGAAAAGCACCCAACCATGGCCGACTTCATTGATGATCCGGATTTACGGATTGCCGGTCGTCTGGACATGGATTCAGAAGGTTTAATGTTCCTGACCGATCATGGCGGTTTAAACCAGTTTATTACCAACCCGGCCAATAAAAAGTTTAAAACCTATCTGGTCCAGGTCGATGGTGACATTACCGAAGAAGCGCTGGAACAGCTGCGTAAAGGTGTAGAACTGAATGATGGCATGACCTTGCCGGCCAAAGCGATTAAAGTGGCTGAACCGGAGTGGTTATGGGAACGTCATCCGCCGGTACGTTACCGTGCTTCGGTGCCGACCTCCTGGGCTGAAATTTCAATTTGTGAAGGCCGTAACCGCCAGGTGCGCCGCATGACCGCTGCGGTCGGCTTCCCAACTTTGCGTTTAATTCGCACCAAAATCGGTTCGATTGATCTGGTTCAGCTGGGCCTGCAACCGGGTGAAACCCGTGAAATTGAACCACTGCTCTATAGCGACTTTAAAGATGTACCAGCCGAACAGCCGTATCGCTCACGTTCTTATGTGAAGAAACCGGGCGGCACTGGTGGCAAACCGATGCAGAAAAAAGTCAACAAAGATGGTACCGCCAAGAAAAAATCCGGCACACCACGCATCTGGCAAATGGAAGAAGGTGAAAAGCCACGTCGCAAGACCAATGGCACCACCCGTCCCAACACCAAATCACGTGGTCGTCGTGCCCGTTAATGGGGCTGGCATCTGCTCAGCTAAAAAAGCTGTTGCAAAGATGCGTTGAATAGACGATGAAAATAAGGCTCCAACGGGGCCTTATTTTTTTGCTTGTATTTTCAGCATCACAATGCTATTTATGATTCACATAATTTTAAATTTAAAATAAAACGTATCTTAAAAAAGGAGTCTGCTATGGATCAGCAAGTTAATCCCATGTTTCATCAGGACCGATTAATGCAGCATCTGGGCGCCCATCTGGTGTCGTTTGGTGAACACAGCGCACAGATTGAATTAAAAATTACCGAGCAGCATTTACAAGGCCATCAAACCTGTAACGGTGCGGTGATTTTTGCGCTGGCGGATGCGGCTTTTGCCATTGCCTGCAACACCGGCGAACATCCGGCGGTGGGTCAGCACTGCGGTATTCATTATTTAAAACCGGGCCTGCTCGGCGATACCCTGACTGCGGTGGCAGAACATAAAGCCAGCAGTGGCCGCAGCGGCATTTATGATATTCGGGTCACGAACCAGAAGCAGCAGAT
Organism: Acinetobacter sp. Brlt_5; assembly: GCF_051949055.1. Lineage (NCBI taxonomy): Bacteria > Pseudomonadati > Pseudomonadota > Gammaproteobacteria > Moraxellales > Moraxellaceae > Acinetobacter > Acinetobacter sp. Brlt_5. The sequence continues at coordinate 51,603 of NZ_JAYJLP010000014.1, read as the reverse complement.
TGTGGCGGAGTTTCGCGGTACTTCCCGCCTGATCATCAAATAAGGTGTGATTACGATAGGGTTTATGACGATAGATCTGCATAAAAAAACCGATGCCTGAGCATCGGTTTTTTATAGTATAGATTTCAGACTGTGATTTTACACTTTTAACCAGCGATCCAGTTTGGCCTGATCTTCAACTTTTAATTCAACTTCAGTCAGTTCAGAACCTGCTGCATTCACTTCAAACTGCATCAGTTCATCACGGCGGAAAGCATGTACTGTAAAGCTGCCGCTCTGTTTGGCATACTGTTCGATCAGTTTGCTGCTGGCTTTGAGGCCATCAATGGCAATGATTACATCATGCGCCGACAGACCGGCTTGCGCTGCCTGACCATCACGGCGTGCGACCTGTACCAGTACGCCTTCCGGTTTATCGGCCAGTTTTAGCCCCAATGGCAAACGCTTGTCATTTTTTAAGCTGTAGCTCAGACCAAATTCCGGGAACAGCTGATCCAGCGGTAATTCTTCGGTGGTGTTAATCAGATGGTTAATCTGTTCAGCCCAGCTATCACCGGTTAATTCCTGACACAATTCATAAATCGTGCGCTCATGCACCTGAATCCCCTGCTGCGCATTGTCATACAGCTTGCGCATTAACGCATCCAGACTGGAGCCACGCAGACGTAAACCAAGGTCCAGACATAAGGCCACCAGACAGCCCTTGTTGTAATAGCTGGTGCCGGCATGGTTGGAGTTTTCATCCTGACGGTAGAATTTCACCCAAGCATCAAAGCTTGATTCAGCCACGGTTTGGATTGCCCGACCCGGATTTTGCAAATAACGGTCAATCTGCGCTTTTAATAAAGCAATATAAGACTCCTGATTAACCACACCGCTGCGTAATAAAATCAGGTCATCATAATATGAGGTGAAACCTTCAAAAATCCACAACAAAGAGGTGTAACCTTCCCGGTTCAGGTCATAATTGACAAAGCTGTCCGGACGGATAAATTTCACCAGCCAGGAGTGGAAATATTCATGGCTGCACAGCCCCAGAAAACGCTGATATTCTTTCGACGGCTCTTCCGGCTCATTGGCTTTTGGCAAGTCATCGCGCGGGGTAATCAGGCTGGTACTGTTTGGATGCTCCAGACCACCATAACTGTTCCCGGTCGCCATGGTCATAAAGGTATAATCCTGAAACGGTGCAGAACCGAACATGGCAATTTCAGTGGCGCAGATTTTTTCCAGGTCCTGCTGCATTCTCGCAGCATTCATGGCATGTTTGCCCGACACCACAAATTCATGTGGAATGCCTGCTGCATCAAAACTAAAACGGGTCTGCTCGGCCAGCTCAAACGGCGCATCAATCAGTTCGGCATAGTTTTTGGCTTTTAAGGTATAACGCCCTTTCACCAGACTTTTGGCCACCAGTCCGGTCGCCAGCTGGAAATGTTTCAGTTCGTTTGGCAGGAACACTTCGACTTCAATCGCTTTATCTTCCTGACCTTCCAGTCCTAAACAGGCACAGGCCGGATTGACATATAACCGGGTCTGATCAACATAGGCACCACGCACCGACAGGTCGTAGGCATAAACATCATATTCCACCGTAATCAGTTCATGATCGGTATTAAACAAACGCCATTTGTTCTTTTCAAATTTCTGGATTTTTAAAATACGCCCGGCTTCATCATAAGCCTTGACCGCTTCAATATGTTTGGAAAATTCACGAATCAGATAGCTGCCCGGAATCCAGGTCGGTAAAGCTAGAACCTGTGTCGGATTGGCCAAAAAGCGCAAAGTGACATGAATAAGATGCTGACGATAATCGTCAAATTCGATTTGATAATGCAACATAATGGGCGATATAAAAGATCAAAGAGATAACTTATCAATTAGCTTAACATTTTTTTGTCATGCAATGCGCAGTCGTCTTCATTGTCGAAAATTATCGCTAGTCAGGCGGCAAAAAAAAGCATAGCATGCCTAAAATTTTTATGTTTATGACCAACGGACTGGTTAAAAAAGGAATCCCCTTGAAACGTGTCATCTACCTGATTGCGCTGCTGTGCTGGCTATGCAGCTCGCTTGCGCATGCCACCTTATTATCTTTTAATCCTGAAACGGTTGAAGCAGAAGCCTGGACCGTGCTTGATCCACAATCGGGTCAGGTCATTGCAGAACACAATAGCCAGATTCAGCGCGCCCCGGCCTCGCTGACCAAGATGATGGTGGCCTATATTGTGCTCAAGGACATTCAGGCCGGCAAGCTGAACGTGGCAGATGTGCTGACCGCAACGTCGGTGGTGAAACAGGTGATGTGGGATGAATCCCAGATGTACCTGAAAGAAGGTGAGCAGATTTCTGTTGATCAGCTACTAGCCGGTTTAATTGTGATGTCTGCCAATGATGCCGCCTTAACCCTGGCCGAACGGATTTCTGGCAGCGTACCGCAGTTCGTGGCACGTATGAATCAGGAAGCACAGGCCTTGGGAATGCAAAATACCCATTTCCAGAATCCGGCCGGGATTACCATGCCGGAACATTATTCTACCGCGGCCGATCTGGCCCGTTTGGCACAGGCGGTCGTCAATGACACTCCGGATTATCTCGCTTATTCCAAACAGACCAGTTTTACCTATAACCAGCGTTATCACCGCGCCACTAACATTCTGCTCAAACAGGACCCAACGGTGGATGGCTTGAAAACCGGTTATACCCGTGCCGCCGGTTATAACCTGGCACTGACGGCCAACCGTCTCACCCAGAATTTTGATGATCCGAACCGGCGTTTAATTGTGGTGGTTTTGGGTGCCAAAAGTGCATTTAAACGCGCTGAAATTGCCCAGCAACTGATGAACATCAGTTATGCCTACACCCGCAACGAAGTGGCTTTAAAAAACAAGCAGCTGATTGCTGAGTTGCCAGTGGTAAAGTCGACCCTGAAAATGTTCAAGGTTGAAGTGCAGCAACCGAAAATTGTCACCACGTCTTTATATGGCGAAAATAGCGCGATTGATTTAAAACAGTTTGATGTGACCCAGCAGCGCCTGTTTGTTAACGATGCCTTCGGTCAAACCCGGCTGATTGAACCTTTAACCCAGACCGAAACCCATTTGAATGTCGAGCTAAAAGAAAAATTACTGACGGCCCCGCTGGCACAGGTGATGCAGCTGGCCACTGTGCATGTTTATCAGAATAACCGCCTGATCAATACCATTCATCTGGAAGAAGAAGTACATATTGCCGAAGCCAGCCTGTTTGAAAAATTGCTGATCTGGCTAAAAAGCCTGTTTAGCTTTTCCTCCAAGGATGAAACCGCAGCCAAAACTTATCCGCTGGTTTAATCATGTGAACAAGCACAGTGGAAATGCTACATGATGTAAGTTGTCGAACAATCTGAGCCATTTTCCTGACCGGGAGATGGCATAAATTGAGCCTGTTCTTGCATTAAAAATAACAATATAGGTTCATCATGTCAGCCTTACATCATATTGTGATTGTCGGTGGCGGCGCCGGCGGTCTGGAGCTTGCTACCCAACTCGGTCATCGTCTGGGTAAATCGGGCAAAGCACAGATTACTCTGGTCGATCAGAAACTGACCCATATCTGGAAACCGCTGCTACATGAAATTGCAGCCGGCACGCTCAATCCGCATCAGGAAGAAACCAACTATTTTGTCCATGCTGCCCAGCATCATTATCAGTTTACATTAGGCACACTGGTTGGCCTTGACCGGACCCAGAAAAAGATTCAGTTGCAGGCACCGCAATTTTCCAAAAAAGAACAGCCACCGAAGCAGATCGACGTGGATTATGACACACTGGTGCTGGCGCTGGGTTCCACTTCCAATGACTTTCATACCGAAGGGGTGAAACAGCACTGTCATTTTCTGGACAGTCTGCCCCAAGCCACGGTGTTTCATCAGGACTTGCTGCACCTGTATTTAGAAGCCCAAAATCAGCCGCAAAGCCGTGCCCTGAATATTGCCATTATCGGCGCCGGTGCCACCGGTGTTGAACTGGCGGCAGAGCTGTATCAGGCCAAACAGACCTTTGCCCAATATGGTTTAAACCGGATTGACCCGCAGCAGGTTCGGATTACGCTCATTGAAGCTGCCGACCGGATTTTACCAGCGCTGTCGCAGCAAATTTCCCGGCATACCCAAGTCCAGCTGGAGCGCTTTGGTATTGAAGTGCTGACCCAGCATCGGGTGGCCAAGGTCGATGAAGAACAGGTTTATTTTGCTGCAGGCAATCCACTGGAAGCAGAAATTAAAGTCTGGGCTGCCGGAATTCAGGCCCCGGAAATTTTTAAACAGTGGGATGATTTTGAAAAAGATCATCTGCACCGTTTAAAAGTCTATGCCACCTTACAGACTTATACCGACCCCAACATTTTTGCCTTTGGCGATTGTGCCCATTGTCAACCCAAAGCCGATGAACCGGTGCTGGGTCCGCGTGCGCAGGTGGCCAGTCAGCAGGCCAGCTTTCTGGTTCGTGCCCTGAGCCAGCACGTGAATGGGAAACCACTGCCGATGTTTAAATTCTCCGACAAAGGCTCGCTGATTTCTTTAAGCCAGCATACGGCCGTGGGTGAATTACTCGGTCGGGTCAATGTACAGGGCATAGTCGCCAAGTCGATGTATGTGTCTTTATACCGGCTGCATCAGGCCACCATTCATGGCTATACCCATGCCGGGGTGCTGACCGCCAAAGACATGCTCGGCAGAAAAATTGGCCCTAAAATAAAATTGCATTGAAATTTTATCGACTGCCCCAATATCTGGGAAAATGTCATAAAAAAGCCAAATGTGAGTTTTTTGAGTAAAAGTATTCAACAAATTTGCCTTTTCACTTTATGATGTACCCTTAGAAAACTAAATGGATCTATAACATGACTGCTATTGCAAATGACCTCGTGGTTTCTTTCCACTACACATTGACTAACGCAGAGGGTGAAACTCTCGACCAATCTCAAGGTGAACCACTTGCCTATTTGCATGGTGCGGGTAACATCATCCCTGGTCTTGAAAAAGCCTTAGAAGGTAAAACTGTGGGTGAAAAATTCACTGTAAACGTACCTGCTGCTGAAGGTTATGGCGAATACAACCCTGACCTGGTTCAAGAAGTTCCAGCGCAAATGTTCCAAGGCGTAGACAGCATTCAGCCTGGCATGCAGTTCCAAGCACAAACTGATGATGGCGTACAGATCGTAACGGTTAAAGCAGTTGAAGGCGAAAACGTAATCGTTGATGCCAACTTCCCGCTTGCTGGTCAAGACCTGACTTTTGAAGTTGAAATCGTAGAAATCCGTGAAGCGACTCAAGAAGAGTTAGACCACGGTCACGTACACGGTGTTGGCGGTCATCACCACTAATCTTGTGACAAGATGGAAAAGGCAAAGTCTGACTTTGCCTTTTTTTATGCCTGAATTTTAGTGGGTGAATAAACCATCACGATGCTAATTCGCCCGCTGCAGACAAGGCTTGGGCCAGATTGTGTTTGGCCTGTGCTTCATAATGCTGCTGGAAATACCGGGTCTGATATAGCGGTTGCATCTGATAAAACTGCATCAATACCGCACGGCGCTTGGGCTGATAAAGATTCTGCTCGACCCAGGCATATTCCTGATGAATCTGTTGCTGATATTCAGCAAAACGTGCTGGCGGCGCAGCCAGAATCGCCAGATCAATATCCAGCAAGGCATTTAAGTCAGGCTCATCACTGGGCTGATGCTGCCGGGTCGCGAGAATCCAGCGGCTCACGGTTTCGAGTTGTGCTGCTGTTAAAAAATCTGCGCATAACTGCTGGCACAGCACTATACTTTGCGCTTCATTGTCCTGCTCTTTAGGGTCATAAACGGCATCATGAAACCAGAGCGCCAGCTCGACCAGCGATAGCTGCTGTAATTGCGCCCGAATCTGGTCGAAATGCTGCAGACATTCCAGAATATGCTGCACGCCATGATAGTGCCGCTGTGGCTCACTATAGGCCGCCAGCAGCCGCGCATACAGCTGCTGCGTCTGGCAGCGATTCAGAGAAAACTGCTGAGCGCAGCGTTGCCAATACAACTGAAAATCAGCAAGTTCTGGTTGCATGGCACGCACTCCCCTGTTTATGCGGCTTGCTCATCTCGCTTAAACACCAGCTCACCTTTTAGGGAGCTGTCAGCATCGAAATAATAGCCATCGCTATTAAAGCCTTTTAAATCTTCAGCGCGTTCAATTTTATTTTCGATGATATAGCGTGCCATCAGGCCACGGGCTTTTTTGGCATAGAAGCTGATGACTTTATATTTGCCATTTTTCTGGTCTAAAAATACCGGCTTGATGATTTCTGCCTGAATCTTGCTTTCTTTCACCGATTTATAATATTCATCCGAAGCGATATTCACCAGCAATTCAGACTTGGCCGCAGCCAGATCTTCATTGATCAGATCAGTAATGATGGTGCCCCAGAATTCATACAAATTGCTGCCACGCGGATTTTTCAGCTTGGTGCCCATTTCCAGACGATACGGCATCATTAAATCCAGCGGGCGCAATAAGCCATACAGACCTGATAACATGCGCAAATGCTGCTGTGCATAATCAATGTCCTGATCCTTCAGGCTATAGGCATCCAGACCGGTATAGACATCACCTTTAAAGGCAAACAGCGCCTGACGCGCATTGGAAAAATCAAAATCGGCCTGCCAGTCGCGGAAGCGTTCTACGTTTAAATTGGCGATTTTTTCGCTCACACTCATTAAATTGGCGATTTCTGAAGCAGATAGCGTACGACTAACGTCGATAAGTTCTTGTGAATGCGCTAATAGTCTTGGTAAGGTGTGGCTGTCGGTGGGTAATGCAGATTCATAATCTAAAGTCTTAGCAGGAGAAATTAAGGCGAGCATACACATCCTGATCAAAAAGTGGTTAAAAAATAATTAATCAAACTATAACAGTCAGCTTATTTTAATGCCAATCTGTGTTTTTCCTAAACATAATCGGTAAAATAATCGATTCTCCTGCCATTATTCGATTATCTTATGTCCGAGCAAATTTTCATTCCAGGTCCTGTGGGTCGAATTGAAGTTTTCGTAGATTATCCACAGGGTGAAGTGAAAGGATTCGCGGTTGTCAGCCACCCCCATCCATTGCAAGGCGGCACCCCGCAACACAAAGTTCCTGCATTATTAGCACAAATGTACCTTGAGCGCGGCTGCGTGGTATATCGCCCAAGCTTCCGCGGTTCAGGCCAGAGTGAAGGTGTGCATGATGAAGGCTTTGGCGAAACGGACGATATTCTAGAAGTCATCAAATATGCGCGCAGCCAGCACATTGGCCTGCCGTTCTATGCCGGCGGTTTCAGCTTTGGTGCGCATGTGATGGCAAAGAGTTATGCAGCGCTACCGGTTGAATTACAGCCAAAACAGACCATTTTATGCGGCTTGCCGACTGCGACAGTAGCTGGTGTACGTCACTATGTAACTCCTGAAATTAAAGGTGACATCCTGTTTATTCATGGCGAAGCTGATGATGTGACCCTGCTCTCGGACATGATTACTTGGGCCAAACCACAGCGTCATCTGGTTACCATTTTACCGGGTGCCAACCATTTCTTTACCGGCTATTTAAAACAGCTGCGGATTGCAATTACCCGCTTCCTGGCCTTAGGCTAAAGACAAAAACCCATCTGCTGATGGGTTTTTTTATGGGAGGAGATCAGTGACGGTACTGTTAATTTTAAAATGGATACAGACGAAATGGCTTCGCAATTCCAATCTGGGATTGTTTTAATTTTTCCATTCAAAGGCCGTAAAGTTTTCATCCTGTTTTAAGGTCTGCTCGACCGCCTGGGCCAGCTGATTTAGCAAGCTTTGCGATTCAATCCGGTCAAACCAGTCCTGCTCTTCTTCCGGATAAGACAGGATTTCACACACCAGTCGTCCTTCGGCATCGCGGCTTTCACAGCTCACGCTTAAGGGCAAAGGATGATCTTCCACACTAACCGCAATTTGTGCGCCACTTTGCGGCAGGGTTTCAAAGCCGTGCTGGTTTAACTGTCGGGCCAGCAAATCTGCCACATAGTTCTGGGCAATCTTACAGTCCTGTAATTCGGCCTTGTTATCACATTGTGCGGTAAACTGGAGTGTTTTCATAAACGACCCTACTGCTGTTCTTGTTGTATTTTTAGCATAAGCAATATAAAGCAAACAGCCAAGCAAAAGCTTGGCTGTTTTGGGTTATTTTTCTCTTTATTCGGTCACTTCAATCTGCAGACCGGCCTGAGCGGTCAATTGGTTAAAGGTCGGGAAGCTGGTCGCGACCGTTTCTGTACCCACAATTTTAATTACTTCCGAGTTACGTAAACCGGCAATCGAGAAGCTCATGGCAATACGGTGGTCATGATGTGACTCAATTTCACCGCCGGTGAACACAGGCGACCAGTCACCTGCTTTGCCCTTGCCTTCAATGATGATGCCATCTTCAGTTGGGGTACAGTCAATGCCCATGGTTTTCAAGCCATCTGCCATCACCTGAATCCGGTCAGATTCTTTGACGCGAAGTTCAGCTGCACCAGTCAATACAGTCTGACCTTCCGCACAGGCTGCTGCAATAAACAGCGCCGGGAATTCATCAATCGCCAGTGGCACCTGATCTTCCGGAATATGAATGCCTTTTAAGGTACGGCTGCCCTGAATACGAATGTCGGCAATCGGTTCACCACCGGCAATACGCTCGTTGGATACAGTAATATCTGCACCCATTTGTTTGAGGATTTCAATCACGCCAGTACGGGTCGGGTTAATGCCCACAGCTTCTAAAGTGACATCGGCATTTTCAGTAATGGCCGCGCCCACCATAAAGAACGCTGCAGATGAAATATCTGAAGGCACCTGAATATTGGTTCCCACCAGTTTACCGCCGCCTTGCAGGGAAATACGGTTACCTTCGGTTTTCACTTCATAACCAAAAGCACGCAGCATACGCTCGGTATGGTCGCGGGTTGGTTCCGGTTCAGTTACTGCAGTTTCACCTTCGGCCCACAAACCGGCCAGTAAAATTCCTGATTTCACCTGTGCAGAGGCCATTGGTAAATCGTACTGAATGCCTTTTAACTGCTGGCTGCCCGTAATTGACACCGGTGGCGTACCACGCTCACCTGTGGTCTGGATTTGCGCCCCCATTTCACGTAATGGCTTGGCAATACGCTCCATTGGACGCTTGGACAAGGATGCATCACCGGTCATCACCGAATCAAAGGCCTGCGCCGATAACATGCCTGACAGCAAACGCATGGAGGTGCCAGAGTTCCCCATATACAGTGCACCGGCTGGAGCTTTGAGGCCCTGCATACCAACACCATGAATGGTCACTTCACCATTTTTCGGGCCTTCAATACTGACACCCATATCGCGAAAAGCCTGCAAGGTCGCCAGCGCATCTTCACCTTCCAAAAAGCCGGTGACATGGGTGGTGCCTTCTGCAATTGCACCAAACATGATTGAACGATGTGACACAGATTTATCACCTGGCACAGTAAATTTACCCTGGAAATTTTTAGAGCCCGGTAAAATCGTAAATTGTTGTGTCACTTTATTGTTCTCCATCAACGGTTTTTTGGCCAGCATATGATTAAAATGCTGACGCGCTGCTTGAGCATGTCCCAGCAGGCCCATTAAAGCCTGCGAGTTTTCCTGTTCGATCAGCTGGCGCAAGATTGCCAGCTGTTGTTCAAAGCCATCGACTGCATTCAAAATTGCCTTTTTATTGGCAAAGAAGATGTCGTGCCACATTTGTGGATCACTGGCTGCAATTCGCGAGAAATCACGAAAGCCGCCTGCAGCATAGCGAAAAATATCTAAATTGTCTTCCCGGTTAGCCAGTTGCTCCACTAGGTTAAATGCCATTAAATGCGGAAGATGACTGGTATGTGCCAGCACTTCATCGTGCTTGTCCACATCCATACAGATCACTTCCGCTTTGGCTGCTTCCCACAGTTGAATCAGTTTATTGACCGCCCAATCCGCACTGGTCGGTAATGGAGTCAAAATCACTTTATGATTGGCGAATAAATCAACCTTACCGGCATGGACGCCGGTATGCTCGGCTCCGGCAATCGGATGCCCCGGCACAAAACCGGCAGGCAGCTCTTCGCCAAACACCGCTTTGGCTGCATCGACCACATTGCCTTTGGTACTGCCGACATCGGTCAGGATTGCATCAGGTTTTAAATACGGTTTAATCTGCTGCAATACGTATTCGGTGGCACGTACCGGCAAGGCCAGTACCACCAGATCAGCATCTTTCACCGCTTCGACCGGATCGCTATAACCGGCAGCAATTAACCCTAAGGCTTTGGCATCTTGTAGCGTTTTTTGCGAACGGGTCGATGCCACCACCTCGTGAGCCAGCTGTTCAGCCTGAATCACACGCGCCAGACTTGAGCCAATCAGCCCAAGTCCAATAAAAGCGACTTTTTCAAACAGGGGTTGCGTCATGGCTTATGCCTTTGCGTCCAGGCCTAACACCTTCGCCAGTGCAGTCAGGAATTTGGCATTTTCTGCTTCTGTTCCAATGGATACACGAAGATGGTTTGGAATACCAACCGGACGTACAATCACACCTTCTTTAAGCAAGGCATTAAAGGTTTGTGCTGGATCAGCCTGTACATCAACCAGAATAAAGTTGGCACGTGAAGGTACATAATTCAGGCCCAGTGCTTTAAAGCCTGCTTCCAGCTGCGCCATACCAGCCTTGTTCACTTCACGTGATTTTTCGATAAAGGCTTCATCTTTCAGCGCTGCCACGGCTGCCACCATGGCTAAATGATTCACGTTAAATGGCTGACGGATACGGTTTAAATAGTCAGTCACCTGTACAGAAGCCAAGGCAAAACCAACACGCAGCGCTGCCAGACCATAGCACTTCGATAAAGTACGGCTAACAATCAGATTTGGATACTGATCCAGATACTTCAGGCTGTTGAAGTTTTCCGGGAAGTATTCCACATAGGCTTCATCCAGCACCACAATTACATTGGCCGGTACTTTCTGCATGAAGGCTTCAAATTCAGCTTCTTCAAACCAGGTGCCGGTCGGGTTATTCGGATTGGCAATGAACACCAGCTTGGTGTTGGCCTGAATAGCCGCAGCCATCGCATCTAAATCGTGTGAAAAACCTTTGGCTGGCACTTCAATGGCCTGCGCATTAATGGCCTGAGTCACCAGCGCATAAACCGCAAAGGCGTGCTGGCTATATACGATTGAATCTTGCTCGGACACAAAAGCACGCGCAAACATTTCCAGCAGGTCATTTGAACCATTACCCAAAGTAATCCGTTCATGACCAAAACCAAACTGTGCTTCAATCTGGTCTTTTAAAATAAAACCACCACCATCTGGATAACGGCCAATTTCTGCCAGCTCGGCAGCCACGGCCTCTTTGACTTTGTCTGAACAGCCCAACGGGTTTTCATTGGATGCCAATTTCACAATATCGGTAATACCCAATTCGCGCTCAAGTTCACTGATCGGCTTACCTGGTTGATATGGCTTTAACTTAGAGATGCCTTCATTGGCTGGGACAAACGACATTTTTTACTTCCAGATTTACAGGTGAAAAGCAGCTGCATGCAGCGCACACGGCCACCAGAGAATTTTATAAAACTGCCGCCGGATAAGAGCCGAGTACACGGACTTCTTTCACCAATGGACGGATTTCTTCAATCGCAGCTTTAACATTGTCTTGCTCAATATGACCTTCCAGATCAATAAAGAACACATAGGCCCATTTTTCAGGTAAAGCCGGACGGGTTTCAATACTGGTTAGACTAATGTTGTGTTTGGCAAATGGCGCCAGAATTTCCAGCAAGGCCCCGGCACGGTCATGTGCAGACACCAGCAATGAAGTTTTGTCATTGCCGCTTTGTGGCACTTTCTCACGGCCAATCACCAGGAAGCGCGTGGTGTTTTCCGGGTTGTCTTCGATATTGCTGTGCATGATTTCAAGATCATAAATGGTTGCCGCAATTTCAGAAGCAATGGCCGCAGAATGCCATTCATTGCGAATACGGCGCGCCGCTTCACCATTGGAACTTAAAGCCACACGCTCCACCCCAGGATAATGTGCATCTAGCCATTTACGGCACTGTGCCAGTGTTTGCTGGTGAGCATAAATCTGTTTAATGCTATCTTTACGGGTATTTGCAGAAATCAGGAACTGATGATGAATTGGCAATTCAACTTCGCCAATCACATTCAAATTCGAAGTTTTAAAGCAGTCTAAGGTATGGTTCACCACCCCTTCAGAGGAGTTCTCTACCGGTACCAGACCATAATGCGCACTGCCCGCTTCTACTTCACGGAAGACTTCATCAATGGTTTGTAAAGGGCGCACCAGGGCATCATGACCGAAATGCTTGAGTACCGCAGAATGGGTATAAGTCCCAACAGGCCCCAGGAAGGCAATACTTTGCGGTGCTTCCAGTGCCAGACAGGCCGACATGATTTCACGGAATAAACGCGCCATGGTCTGATCCGACAATGGGCCTTCATTGCGATCCATAACATTACGTAAAACTTGTGCTTCACGTTCCGGACGGTAAAACAGCGGATTCTCTTCAGCGGCAAATTTGGCTTTGGCCACCGCTTCTGCCAATCGTGCGCGACGGTTAATCAGTTGTTGAATCTGCATATCAACAGAGTCAATTTCCTCACGAATATTGTTCAGGTCAAGAGAAGTCGTTGTATTTTGATCGTCGTTGATCATTGTTATGTCGCCCTTCATAAACGGTATGCAAACAGTATAACAATAGTTAGCTTTCAAATGTTGCGCAATACAACTTTGATTGATTCAGTCTTAAAAACAAACAGTTGGTTAAACTCTCTGCAACTTATGAGACTGTTTATCAATTGAGCAGCTATGACTCATGAATAATTCTGAACAAGTCACGACACTTTGCCTGTTTTTCCATCCAGAGTGTAGCGAATTTAAGCAGATGAAACAGGGTCTTTTTCCAATCAACCGATAGCTTTTGCATCTGAATTCGATGAATAATGATAGGATTTTACAAGTTTATTGCGTAAACTGAACAGGCGTCATAATTACTTACATAGAAAATTACGCCCATAAATATTGAATAAAATTCCAGAAATTTTAACTTGAAAAAGAAATAAGAAAACTGGTTACAAAGCAGCAATGAAATTTTGCTTTTTCCCCTTTACTCTTTTATTTAAAGCAATTCGGAGAATAATAATGTCAAAAAGAATCGCGGTGCTGATTACCCATGATTATGAAGATGCAGACTATCCAGAATTGATCCACGCCTTCCGTGCAGCGCGGCATAGCGTGGTAAATGTTGAAAACAAGGCCGGCAATATTGTCTATGGTTATCAACGGCGCAGCTCGGTGACCATCGACCAAAGTATAGATGATGTGACCATTCATGATTTTGATGCGCTGCTGATTCCCGGCGGCCAATCTCCGGCGCAACTGCGTGATGATTTGCGTTTTGTCGATTTTGTCCGAAACTTTGCCAATGCCCAGAAACCAATTATGAGCACCTGTCATGGTCCGCAACTGCTGATTCATGCCAGCGTGGTCAAAGGCCGGCGTATGACCAGCATTGCCCCGGTGATGCTGGAACTGATGGATGCCGGCGCCGTGTATTTTGATGAGGCGGTGGTAAATGACAATAACCTGTATATTTCCTCACGCTCACCAACAGACTTGCCGATTTTTATTCGGGAAAGTCTGCATGTGCTCAGCCTGCATTAAAATCAGTCTCAGAAACATACCCGCAAAAACACCCGCCCAGTCGATGCTGGGCGGGTGTTTGCATTGGTCTGATGTATAGACTTAACGGCCCAATAAACCGCGCGCCACAATCTCTTTCATAATTTCATTGGTGCCGCCATAAATTCGCTGGATACGGGCATCGACAAAGAAACGAGAAATTGGGTATTCGGTCATATAACCATAACCACCAAACAGCTGCAGCAGCTGATCGGCCACTTTCATCTGCATATCGGTCGAGAAGCTTTTCAGTGCTGCCGCGGTTTCAACATCCAATTTTCCCTGCATATACAGCTCAACATTCTGGTTGTAAAACGCAGCCGTGGCCAGCTCATCAATTTTAGCCTGTGCCAAAACAAAACGGCTGTTCTGGAACTGGCCAATTTTCTGACCAAAAGCCTGACGTTCCTGGACGTATTGCGTGGTGATGTCAATTGAACCGCGGATAGCGCCCAAGGCGGTGGCGGCAATCGCAGTTCGTTCACGTGGCAATTCCTGCATTAAATAGGCAAAGCCCTGTCCCGGCTGGCCCAGTAACTGTTCTTTGGGTACCTTTACATTATCAAAGAATAATTCCGAGGTGTCCTGAGCATGCAGGCCAATCTTATCGAGGTTGGTGCCTTTCTTAAAGCCATCCAGATGGGTATCGACCAGCAATAAAGAAACACCTTTGGCGCGTGCCTGCGGATCGGTCTTTACTGCTAGCACCACCAGATCGGCATGTTGGCCATTGGAAATAAAGGTTTTAGAACCATTCAGGACATAATGATCGCCCTGCAAAATGGCATGACTGCGCATGGCTTGCAGGTCAGAACCAGCACCCGGCTCGGTCATACCAATCGCACCGACCACTTCACCGCTAACCATTTTTGGCAGCCAGTACTGTTTCTGTTCTTCTGAACCAATATTTAAAATATACGGCGCAGCAATTTCTGAATGACAGGAAATACCGGTAGACAGTGCGCTATAACCAGCACGTGCCGATTCTTCCACCAGCATCAGCGAATAATGGGTCGGTACGCCATAGCCGCCATACTGTTCCGGTACATCTACACATAAAAAGCCGTTTTCACCCAGCTGGTTCCAGACCGAGCGCGGCATAATCCCTTCCCGTTCCCACTGTTCATAATGCGGGGCAATCTGTTCACTCATAAAGCGGCGGAAGTTGTCACGGAATAATTCTAAATCTGCATCATAAGCCAGCATAGTCGATCCTTGTAGGGTATACATTCTTGTTTTACATTCAGCCCCATGCTATGCATTTTTAAGCGTACTGTCATGGCTTTTCCCGGCTTTTTTATTGACTGCCAAGTAATAAAAAAAGGAAGCCGAAGCTTCCTTTAGTCACCGCCCTGCTGTTAAGCCGAAGCAGATTGCTGGTTTTGTTCTGCCATCTTGCGGTCAATTTCTTCCGGATTATTTAATGCATATTGCAGCT
The DNA here is from genome assembly GCF_051949055.1 of Acinetobacter sp. Brlt_5. NCBI lineage: Bacteria > Pseudomonadati > Pseudomonadota > Gammaproteobacteria > Moraxellales > Moraxellaceae > Acinetobacter > Acinetobacter sp. Brlt_5. The sequence goes on along the minus strand of NZ_JAYJLP010000014.1, from coordinate 36,397 downwards.
TTTCCTGATCCAGCTGACCGACCCATTTCGCTACAACAATGGTTGCCAATGAGTTACCCACCAGATTGGTCAAGGCACGTGCTTCAGACATAAAGCGGTCAATACCCAGAATTAGCGCCAGACCGGCCACCGGAATCTGACCCACAGCCGCCAGTGTTGCCGCCATCACAATAAAGCCTGAACCGGTCACCCCTGCTGCGCCTTTAGAGGAAATCAACAGCACCAGCAATAAAGTAATCTGATGATGCAGTTCTAAAGGTGTATTGGTGGCCTGAGCAATAAAGATTGCGGCCATGGTTAAATAAATCGAGGTACCATCCAGGTTAAAGGAATAACCCGTTGGAATGACCAGACCCACCACCGATTTTTCACAGCCGGCAATTTCCAGTTTCTTCAACATACGCGGTAGTACTGATTCTGAAGATGAGGTCCCCAATACAATCAGTAATTCTTCGCGAATCATGCGGATCATTTTTACGATACTGAAACCGGTCATGCGCGCAATACTGCCGAGTATGATAAAAATAAACAGCACACAGGTCAGGTAGAAGCAGATAATTAACTGCGCCAGTTGCGCCAGACTGCCAATCCCGTATTTACCAATAGTAAAGGCCATCGCACCGAAAGCACCAATTGGCGCAACTTTCATGATCATGTTAACAATGTTAAAGAACACATGCGAAATCTGATCAATCAGTTTCAAGACCGGCTTACCTGCTGGCCCTAAACGGTGTAAGGCAAAACCAAACAGGATGGCAAACATCAGCACCTGCAGGATTTCACCCTGGGCAAAGGCACCGACCACGGTATTTGGAATGATATTTAATAGGAATTCGACTGTAGATTGTGCTTCACCAGTTTCTACATATTTTGAAATACCGGTGGTATCCAAAGAAGCTGGATCAACGTTCATGCCAACGCCTGGTTTCCAGACGTTAATCACCACCAGACCAATAATCAGGGCGATGGTAGAGACAATTTCAAAATACAGTAATGCCACGCCACCGGTTTTACCGACCGATTTCATGCTTTCCATACCAGCAATACCACTCACCACGGTACAGAAAATCACCGGCGCAATAATCATTTTGATTAAACGGATGAAGCCATCACCTAAGGGTTTCAGCTGCTCACCCAGACCTGGAACATACTGTTCCACGCCATTAATAATTTGTGTGCCACTAGGAGAATAATGACCGACGAGAATACCTGCAATAATTGCAATAATCACCTGAAAGTACAGGGATTTATAAATAGGTTGTTTGGCCATAACAGATCTACTTTTGTTCTTGTCCCGAGGACAAATACCCTTGATTTTTTACCCACGACCTGTTCTGCCTGTTTTTAAAACAACAGGCATACACTGCCTTGAGCGATAGCTCAAAACATTCAACGCTTTATTTTCATCAGCAAAAGTCGGGCTTACTTTGAGCCGCCAGAATAAACAGGCTCAAACGCAAAAGCGGCTTTTTAGAACAGGAGATGAGTAAAAATAAAAAACAATATAAAACGCTGCGAATTTTACCTAAAATTCAAATGTAGTGCTGCTAAAAACAGCGAGAACTGGCGAACTTTAAAGCAGAAGCAGCTTAGACATTAGTCTAAATCCGAGCAAAGTATACGGTTTTTAAAAAGCCACGAAAATGTGTATATTGTGGGAAGCGACCGGCGCCATTTATTTGAGATTCAGGCAGTTACATGAGCACGAAAAGAAACATTTATAAAGACGTTGAACATCCTTTTGCCCAGTACGTGCGTATTGTGGGAAAAGGCAAAAATGGTGCACGTTCCCTCACCTATGAAGAAGCCTATCAGGCCTTTTCCATGATCCTGAAACAGGAGGTACTGGATGTTCAGCTCGGCGCTTTTCTGATGCTGCTGCGGGTCAAGGAAGAATCGGTCGATGAACTGGCCGGCTTTGTTCAGGCCACCCGTGACCAGTTGCAGTTTAAAGCTTTAGATGTAGATCTGGACTGGTCCTCCTATGCCGGGAAACGCAAACATTATCCGTGGTTTTTACTGGCCGCGCTGACTCTGGCCAAACAGGGTTTTAATATTGTCATGCACGGCGCTGCTGGGCATACCATTAACCGGGTCTATACCGAACAGGTGCTGGAATACTTAGGCTATCCAATCTGCCAGTCAGATACGGAAGTCGAACAGCAATTACAGCAGCGTCATTTTGCCTATCTGCCTTTAGACGTGATTTCTCCGGTGCTGGCCGATTTGATTGCACTACGGAATGTAATGGGCCTGCGTTCACCTATTCATACTCTTGCCCGGCTGATTAACCCCTTTAATGCCAAAGCCACCGTGCAGGCCATTTTCCATCCGGCCTATCGCAGTTCCCATCAACAGTCGGCGTTTAAACTGGGCTATCTGAACAGTGCGGTGATTAAAGGTGAAGGCGGCGAGTTTGAACGGAATCCGGATGCCAAAACCTTAATTTGTGGCATTCGTAACGGCGAGCTGTATGAACATGAATTGCCAAAACTCACTGATAACCGCAGCCCGATTGAAGAAGAACTGGACCTGGCGGTATTTAAAGCCGTCTGGGAAGGCCAGCAATCGCATGAATATGGTGAAGTGGCGGTGGTGGAAACCATGGGCATTGCGCTGTATACCATGGGCGTCTGTGACAGTTTTGCAGCAGCCATGGACAAAGCACAGCAGTTCTGGGCTGCGCGTTTAAATGCTTAAGCCACGAAAATAGCCAATAAAAAAGGTAAGCCGCGGCTTACCTTTTTTGTATGAATCTGCTCTTAAAGTTTAAATAAACTTGATTGGCTGGAAATCTTCATTTTTGTGATGATCATCATCACATTGTTCACCTTCTTCCTTGGTGCCGCGGTCAATATAACCACTGCGTTCGGTTTCCGGTAAATGCTGGATTTCCCAGGCATATACAGCCTGCATACAAATTTCGCGCTGCTCTTTGGTCAACGCCACGCCATTCGGCCATTTACCAATCTCTACCGCGGTTTTTAGACGACCAACAATTTCAGGATTGAGTACGGCCAGCATCTGTTCAATATTCATCATAAATCCTGCTGTTGCAAAGAATCAAAATCTTGGTTCCAGCCGAGCTTGGTACGACATGCCATATAGAAGTCATAACCCGGTGGATGAAGTAGGTTTAACTTATAGGGATGCTTGCGGATATGCAAACTGTCCCCGACACTGAGTGAAACACTGTGCTGACCATCGGCACTGACCATTGGCAAGACACGGTTTTCACGAATCTGGATTTTAATTTCGCTTTGTCCACCCACCACAATCGGGCGTGAAGACAAGGTATGCGGATGCATCGGCACCAGCACAATCGCATCCATACTCGGATGCACAATCGGGCCACCACCAGACAAGGCATAGGCAGTAGAACCAGTAGGCGTGGATACAATTAAACCGTCACTGTGCTGACGATAAACATACTGACCATCAATATTCAGGTCAAAATCAATCATGTGTACCGATTTACCGGAATGCAGCACCACATCATTTAAAGCCACCGCTTCATAAATGACTTCACCTTTGGAGCGCACTTCCATTTCCAGCAGGAAACGGCGGTCCAGCTGAAACTCGCCTTTTAACACCTGATCCAGCTTGAAGATGACTTCCGTGGGTTTAATATCGGTCAGGAAGCCTAAACGACCACGGTTTACCCCGATGACCGGCGTATTGTATTTGACCAGCGCGCGCGCTGCATGCAGCAACGAGCCATCACCGCCGACCACAATCACCAGATCAACCACTTCGCCCAGCAAGGCGCGGCTGACGGTTTGGGTGTTCGGATAAGGGACCAGTTCTGCTGTTTCTGCATCAAATACCGGATGCAGGCCTAAATTCAGCAGATGATCATGAATTAAACTGAGCGTTTCTACGACCGAAGTTTTGCCAGGACGTCCAATCAATCCGATATTACGAAAGTTCTTGTGTGAAATTTGCACCTACGACATCGCTCCGCTACGATCCGTTGACTATAATAGCACTAACCCGAATGTTTTAAAAAAACTTTAGAAATCTGAATCCAACCGTTTTTTCTCCTCGATTGGCCGCTTCATTCACAGATTAAATATTGCAAATTATGTAAAAGCTTCGCATGATTAGCCTAATTTCTTAGGGTTTTATTGCGATTTATGAAGTCTGAACGTGGCATAGGTATTATTGCACTTCTATTTTGTATACTGGTGATTGGGGCATTTCTGGCATTAAGTATCTACCTGATTCGATTAGATAATATTGTTAGAGATAAATTTGAAGGACAGCGCTGGGACATTCCAGCCAAGGTCTTTGCTCGTCCGCTGGAAATCTATACCAATGCACCGCTCAATAAAGCCGATTTCGTGCAGGAATTAAAACTTTTAGGCTATAAAAGCGCAGAAAGCTATAACAAAACCGGCAGCTATGTCGATGCGGGTGATACCTTGTTTGTACATACCCGCGGCTTCGATTTTGGTGAAAGTGTTGAACCGGAACAGGTGCTCAAAGTCAGCTTTGCCAATAACCAGATTGCTGAAGTCAGTGCAACCAAACCATCGACTACCGGTATTGCCCGTTTAGAGCCAATGCTGATTGGCGGGATTTATCCGCAGCACAATGAAGACCGGGTGCTAATTAAACTGAACCGGGTGCCAAAACCGTTAATTGAAGCCTTAATTGCCACCGAAGACCGTAATTTCTATCTGCATCATGGCGTGTCGATTCGTGGGACTGCGCGTGCCATTGTCAGCAATATTACCGGCGGGAAACGTCAGGGCGGTTCGACCCTGACCCAGCAACTGGTAAAAAACTTTTATCTGACCCCGGAACGTACATTAAAGCGTAAAGCCAATGAAGCGCTGATGGCGATGCTAATTGAGCTGCATTATAACAAAGATGAAATTCTGGAAGCCTATTTAAATGAAGTGAACCTGGGTCAAAACGGTAACTATTCTATTAATGGTTATGGTCTGGCCTCACAGTTCTATTTTGGTCTGCCGCTGCGTGAACTGAATATTGCCCAGCAGGCTTTTCTGGTTGGTCTGGTACAGGGACCGTCTTTATATAATCCATGGCGTAATCCGGAAGCGGCCGAAAAACGCCGCAATATTGTATTGAACAATATGCTGGTGATGGGTTATCTAACTCAGGAACAGTATGAAACCGAAACCGCGCGTCCGTTAAATGTGATTGCCAAACCGACCATGGGCCCTGCCCGCTTCCCAGATTTTCTGGACATTGTGCGCCGTCAGTTACGTGCTGAATATCAAGAAGGTGATCTGACCAATCAGGGACTACGGATTTTTACCACTTTAGACCCAATTGCACAGACCAAGGTACAAAGTGCATTTAAAGAATCAGTAAACCGTCTGGCCAATGCCAATCCGCGCCGTTTAAAAGATTTGCAAGGTGCGGTGCTGGTGTCCCATCCTGAAAATGGTGAACTGGTGGCTGCAGTCGGCTCTACCCAAGACTTTACCGGCTTTAACCGTGCGCTGGATGCCAAACGTCAGGTCGGCTCGCTATTGAAGCCAGTCATCTATTTAAGCGCGCTGGAATCGGGTCGCTATAACTGGGCCAGTCCGGTACAGGATACCGAAATCAGTATTCCATCTGCCGGCAAGTCCTGGACACCACGTAATTACAGCGGCAGCGAACATGGCGTGGTCCCGATGGCGCAAGCGCTGGCCAATTCCTATAACCTGTCGGCGGTACGTTTAGGTCAGGAATTTGGTCTATCAACCTTCCGTAACCATCTGATTAAATTTGGCGTCAGCAGCGAAAATATTCCACAGTATCCGTCCATTTATCTAGGCGCAGTCGATTTATCGCCTATGCAGGTGATGAATATTTATGGCAACTTTGCCACCGGTGGGTTCCAGTATCCAACCAAAGCCATTCGCGCGGTGGTCGATTCTAATGGTCGTCTGCTCGAACGTTATGGCCTGTCGGTACAGCAGACCATTGAACCGTCTGCGGCCTATATGCTGAATTATGGCCTGCAACAGGTAATGAGTGCAGGAACCGGACGTGCAGCCTATAACAGCCTGTCCAGCGATTTAAAACTGGCCGGTAAATCGGGCACCACCAACGATACCCGCGACTCCTGGTTTGCCGGTTATTCGGGCAACTATTTAAGTGTGGTCTGGTTAGGGCTGGATGATAACAAAGTCACCGGTTTGACAGGTTCATCGGGTGCCCTGCCGGTGTGGAGTAACGTGATGCGTCAACTGCGCCAGAAGCCGGTAAATCTGCGCCAGCCGGACAGCGTGCAGTGGCACTGGATTGACCGTGACTCTGGTCACTTGTCGGCTCAAGGCTGTGCCGGTGCGATGTATATTCCGATTTATCGTAATCATGTGCCGCGTCAGGCCACCGCCTGTGGTTTACCGCATTATCAGGTTGAGCCGGTTTACAATCCGGATACCGAATATTACCAAGCTGTACCTGAAAGCAGTGACAGTATCGAGAATTATATCCAGGAAAGTGAAGCCGAGATGGAAAGACAACTTTCCGAAAATGATGCACGCATCATTTCAAGCGGCAGTTATACGCAATAAGTGGACCCTTAATTAAATGACCTTGAAATATCTGATCTTGGGGATGGGACTGGCTGGACTGGTGGGCTGTCAAAGCCTGCCGGAATCCAAGCCGGCACCGCAACCGGACCAAGAAAAAACGACTGAACGAAAAACCATTCGCACACCCACCGGCGTGGTGATTCATCCTTATGAACAGGAAGAAATTCAGCGCAAGAAATTACAGGTCGTGGTTCCTGAACAAAAAGTACAGCAGCGTTTTGAAGATGGCCGCTCTTTACCAGCGTTTAAGAAACTGATGCAGCAGACCCAGACGGCTTATCGTCAGGGACAATGGCCGCGTGCCGAAGCTGCCGCCTTACAGGCACAGCGTCTGGCACCGCAATCGGCTGAAACCTATATGTATTTAGGGCTGGTGGCGAACCAGAAAAAACAGCCGAAAAATGCAGAAGCCCTGGCCCGCCGTGGTCTGAGCTATGCACAAACACCGGCGATGAAACGCCAATTATGGCTGATTATTCAAAAAGCCGGCCAGCTACAAAACAATAGCCGTACCGTGCAACAGGCACAGCAAGCGCTGAAACAACTTTAGGCTGAAGCGCTATCCAACGCATCCATAAAGCGGATCCCAGCAATACCATAGGCATGGTGTTGCTGGGCCTGCGCCAAGTCCTGCCGATGCATCCCGCCTAAGGCAAACACCGGAATATCGACCTGTTTGGCCCAGTTCTGAAATTGTGCCCAGCCTAATGCCGGAGTATCCGGATGGCTAGCTGTTGGCAGCACCGGACTTAAAATTGCAGCATCACAGCCAATATTCTGCGCATGTTGTAACGATTCCAGATCATGACAGGCAGCAATATAACGCTGACCGGCCTGCAGGCTGCCCTTGTGCAATTGCAGACATTGTTGCTGCTTTAAATGGATGGCAGCGACCGAGACCTGCTGCACGCTATTCAGCTGCTTCCACAGTTCCAGATTAACAATTAATGATTTTAAACAGCCAATATTCTGCTCAGCCAGTTCAATACTGCGTTCCGGTGCGGGTGCGACACGCCAGTACAGCAGTTGCTGGGTATCCGGGGTATCCAGACAGTTTAAGTCTTCACTAATTTTGATACATTCAGGCCAGTAGAGGCGTTGCAGCATACGCTGGTTGGCTTGCGGGAAATTCAAACGAGCCAAATCCTGCCGTTTATACCAGGTCCACGGTTGCTGGATGTCTGAGAGCAACGCCGCCGGCACAAAGGCATGGAACACATGCAAATTGACAATCACATCTTCATATTCATGCCGGATAAAATCAAACTCATACCACTGGGTCAGGTCAATGCCTACTTCTTCGCGCACTTCACGGCGACAGGCCTGCACCGGCGTTTCATGCTGTTCTACCTTACCACCGGGAAATTCGTGCTTATTGCCCTGATGCTGTTTGGCCTCGCGCCAGCCGACCAGGACCTGGGTCTGATGCAATAAAATCCCAATCGCGATATGTAGATGTGGCTTTGACATGAAACGTCCTGTTTTTGAAATATGAGCAAGTGTAAGCAAATTTATACTTTTTATAAATTCCCCAAATCAAGCGTTGACAGATATATTTGATAATGATTATCATTTATATCGTTCAACATACACCACGGAGTCGAAGGAATGAACGCACCATTTAGCCTGTTTAGCCGTAATGCAGATCAACAGCATGCCTTACCAATGTTACATTCTAATAACCTGTTTGCTCTCGGTCGTGAAATTCGCATCATGCATGCCGGAGAAGAATACCGCCTACGCCTTACCCGTAATAATCGCCTTATTCTCACCAAATAAGAACAACATCTGAATAATAATAATCGTGGGAAGCAGCAGTATGAATCAGCGCATACTGCTTTTTAACTGCCCATGCGTATCTCAAGATTGAACTCAATGTTGTTATTTTCGATTTTGTTATTTTTGCTTCACACCGGGCAAACTCAGTTCCACCAGTAAACCGCCTAAAGCTGAACGGCTAAACTGCAATTGGCCCTGATGCAGGCTGATAATCTTTTTACAGATCGAAATGCCAAGACCACTGCCCTGGGTTTGTGTGCCCAACGCCCGATAAAAACGCTCACCCAAACGCTGTAACACCTCATCACTGATCTGTTGACCATTATTTTCAATACACAGCTGCACCTGTTCAGCATCACCATTGATACTGACCACCACCTCACCCTGTTGCGTGGCATAGCGGATGGCATTGTCGATCAGGTTACGGATACAGGTATATAGCAATTCCGGATTGGCCTGAATGATCGCCGGTTGTAGCTGCAAGCGCGGTTTAATCTGTTTTTCCAGACTAAACGGTGCCAAGGCCTCGAGCACATCCAGCACCAGCTTTTGTAAATCAACCTCGGTTATAGGCAAGTCTTGCAGATGTGCCGGGTCTAAACGCGCCAGTAACAGCAGATTCTCCAATACCTGAGTGCCGCGGTTGACATCGCGCTGAATCTGGGCCAGATCTTCCGCTAATTGCGGCTGATCCTGATATTTGCGTTTTAACACCTGCAAGCGCATTTGAATGGCAGAAAGCGGCGAACGCAGTTCATGTGAGGCGTCAGAAGTAAAACGCTGCTCGGCTTCTAAAGAATGTTCCAGCCGGCTAAGCAAACGGTTTAACTGCTGCACCATCGGCTGTAATTCCAGTAATTCTGGCTGGGTACTTTGTACCGGACTCAGGTCCTGCACATGCTTTTGCGCAATTTGCGCAGACAAAGCCTGTAAAGAGCGGAACTGTTTACGAATAGCAAAATGTACAATGCCCCATTGAATCAGCCACAATAAAATTAAAATCGCGGCATAGCCCAGACCTGTGGCCCAGATTTCCTGGAAACGCACATTCATTTTCTGGGTCATCAGTACGCTTAAATCATCATCACTGGCCACATAAACACGCCATAAACGCTGATCCGCCCAGACAAAGGAAAACCCCTCTTCCTGCTGTGTGATTGTAGCTGGTGCTAAGGGAAAATCTTCCGTTTCGGTCAAGGTCTGCTGACCCAGTCGCAGCTGATAATGCATCTTGAACTGTTCAGTGAGTTCATCAACCTGCTCGCCAGCGCCACTGCTAATATCCTGCAATAACAGCATATCGGCCGCTTCATCCATAATTTCATCTTGCAGCTGCATGGTCTGATAAATTGACACGGCAAACAGCAGCACCAGTGCCAGCAGGCCGGCAATCATCGAACTCAGTACCGAGGTTTTGACCAGGGTTTTCTGTAAAGAAACCGCACCCGTTTGCTTCATTTACGCCTGTTCCTGCTGCATGCGATAGCCCAAACCGCGAATGGTTTTAATTAAATGGCTGCCAATTTTTTTACGCAGCTGATAAATAAACACTTCAATGGCATTGCTTTCAATTTCATCACCCCAGGCATACAGCGATTCTTCCAGCTGTTCCCGGGTTACGATATGCTCGGGCTTTTGCATTAATTTATACAGAATCTGGAATTCCTTGGCGGTTAAATTCACCGCGTGGCCATCTTGGGTTAAGGTTTTGGCTTGAGTATCTAACAGCAAATTGGCAAAACGGATCTGATGATCGGGCTGGGTCTGCCGGGTACGTAACTGGCTGCGCACCCGTGCTGACAGTTCTTCCAGACTAAAAGGCTTGACCAGATAGTCATTGGCGCCTAAATCCAGTCCATCGACCCGGTCCTGAATGCTGTCTTTGGCGGTAATAAAAATCACTGGGGTATCCAACTGTTTGCGGCGCAAAGCGGTCAGAATTTCATCGCCGGTATTGCCCGGCAGGCCACGATCCAGCAGCACACAATCATAGTGATGCTGCTCAATGGCCAAAATGGCATGATTGCCACGCTCGACCCAATCGACGTTATAACCGTCCATTTCCAGCCAGGTTTTAATACTTTCTGCCTGAGAGGCGTCATCTTCTGCCAGTAAAATACGCATTGGTTCTACTCTAGCCTTTTTTACATCATGCCTGATTTTTCACAAGATTCAAAAAAACCACATGCATGGAGCATGTGGTTTTGCGTGGAGCTGCAATCAATCTGATTAAAAGGTCGGCTTAGAAACGAACCTGCTCGACATCAATTTCAACACGTTTAGATGGTTTATAATCGATGTCCACTTCACCGGTAATCACCACTGGAGTTTTGGCAGAAATCGCTTTACCATTCCACAGGTCATCATCAATATCTACTGTGATGGTGCCAGTGCTGTCGCGGAACTGGTATTTTTCATCACCAATGGCTTTTACGATATAACCTTTCAGCTGAACATTGCTGTCATCTTTCATGGTTAACGCCTGTTTCACCGTGGTTGCTTGCGCCAGTGCAGACTGGTTCACTGCGGTATCTGCAACAGCAAATGTAGTTGCGCCCACTAGACCTGCAGTTAAAAGTGCTTTTGAAAATAGGTTCATCTGTCTTTCCTCATTCAGTGTTGTTCGTTTCGATGTAGTCATTAAAACAAAGCAAGATGAGCTGAATCTTAAGATTTCCTCATATTCAAAAATTTTTCACTTTTTTGGGTTTTAGTTTAACGGTACCACCCGCAGTACTTCTTCCAAGGTGGTAATACCGGCCATGACTTTACGCGCCCCGGCAATCCGTAGTGGCTCGATGCCTTCTTTTTTGGCCTGCTGGCGTAACTGAGTCAGATCAGCATTGGCACCAATCAGTTGTTTGGTGTCCAGACTCAGCGGCATAAACTCATAAATCCCGATCCGGCCTTTATAGCCGGTCTGACGGCAGGCTTCACAGCCCACCGGCTTATAGACTTTTTCCGGCATCTCCATGACATAGTCAAACGTCAGATGTTCCCATTCATTGGCATTAATCATGCCTTCTTGTTTGCAATGCGGACACAGCTTGCGCACCAGACGCTGCGCCAATACCCCCAGAATGGTGGCCGCAGTTAAAAAAGGCTGCACACCTAAATCATGCAAACGGGTCAGACTGGACGGCGCATCATTGGTATGCAAGGTCGATAACACCAGGTGACCGGTTAATGCCGCCTGAATGGCCATATTGGCCGTATCCTGATCACGAATCTCCCCAACCATAATAATATCCGGGTCCTGACGCATCAGCGCGCGTACACCATCGGCAAAGCCCAGCTCAATGCCCTGATTGACCTGCATCTGGTTAAAGCTCGGCTCAATCATTTCAATCGGATCTTCAATGGTACAGACATTGACTTCATCGGTGGCCAGCTGCTTCAGTGATGAATACAGCGTAGTGGTTTTACCGGAGCCGGTCGGCCCCGTGACCAGAATAATACCATGACTATGACTGGTCAGACTTTGCCAGCCCTGTAATAAACGTTCTTCAAAACCGAGCTGCTGGAAACTGCGTACCAGCACTTCCGGGTCAAAAATACGCATCACCAGTTTTTCACCAAATGCGGTCGGTAAGGTTGATAAACGTAATTCGGTTTCCTGACCTTTGGGAGTACGGGTTTTTAAACGACCATCTTGGGGTTTGCGTTTTTCTGCCACATTCATGCGACCGAGAATTTTAATCCGTGAAATGACCGCAGTTAAGGTATTGGCCGGCATGTTATAAATGGTATGTAGTACGCCATCAATCCGGAAACGGATTTTCCCCTTGTCTTTACGTGGCTCCAGATGAATATCACTGGCACCCTGTTCAAAAGCAAACTGCAGCACCCAGTCCACCAGTTTAACAATATGCTGGTCATTGGCATCGGGGTTTTGGGTATCGCCCAGCTGTAATAAGGCTTCGACACCTTTATTTTCACGGTCATGTGCTGCGGCTTTTTGTGAACCACTGACCGCACGACTGACCTGATAATATTCTACCAGATAACGCTGTAACTGCTCTGGACTCAGCAGAACGCGCTGGATTTTACGCGGCAATAAACTGTGTTCTAAATTGGCGACCCAATCGGTCATAAACGGCTGATCGGTGGCAATGAACACCGCATCGGGCTGAATCTCTACCGCCAGAATTTTATTGCGCAGGGCAAATTCCTGGGACATCACCGCGGTTAAAGCGGCCACATCGGCCTTTAACGGATCAATCACATAAAAAGGCAGCTCGGTCTTTTCTGCCAGCCACTGACATAAACGGTTCAGTGTCAATGTGGTTTGGGGATGTTGCTGATCGGTCAGGTTAAAATGCGCAATCCATTGCAACGGATGCCATTTCAGCTGCTCACGCTGGCGATGCGTGGTCTGTACCAGCATTTTATCGCGTTCGCTGATCCGGCCATCTTTTAATAATTGCTCTAAACACCAGGTGGTATCAATTTCAAAATTAAAATTCATTGTTTTTGTTCCCCCAACATCAGCACACTATAGCAGAGTTTATTTTTCCCGCCTGCCTTTGCCACTGGAAAATCTGATGCAGATACGCATCAAGCGCAGCTCCTGCAAATTAAACATACAGTTCCGCATAGCAATCTTCACAGAATCAATTATATGATGGAGACGTCGCCCCACTGCCGCGGGATATAAAGATGGAATTTTTAACTGCCCCTTCAATCTTGAGTACCTCTTTTCAGGAGCTGATGACTATGCTTGCAGCCGCACTTGGCTGTGGCCTGTTAATTGGTCTGGAACGTGAACGCAGCAAGCACAATGAAGCCAACCATCATTTTGCCGGGGTGCGCACCTTTGCCGTGTGTGCCTTGCTCGGTGCGATCTGCTTTTTGCTAGGGCCAGTTTTTGGTATTGTCGGGGCCGTGATTATTGGCGGAGTTGGGCTGTTTTCGCTTAAAAATCAGGTTGAAGACCCGGGTGCGACCACCGAACTGGCCTTTATTATGACCTATTTTATTGGCGCGCTCTGTTTGTGGAATATTCCGTTGGCGGCTGGTCTGGCGGTTATTTTAACCGGTCTGCTCATGACCAAACACCTGATGCACGGCATTGTCAGCAAATGGATTACCGAAGCAGAGCTGCGTGATGGTCTGTTCCTGCTGGCACTGGTTCTGATTGCCCTGCCTTTGACGCCAGATACCCCCTTATGGGGCAATGTGCTCAATCCTTATGTGATTTTAAAACTGCTGATTCTGATTTTATCGGTACAGGCTTTGGCGCATATCGCCAAGCGCCTGCTGTCCACCAATAATGCACTGATGCTATCCTCAATTGCGTCCGGCTTTGTGTCCAGTACCGCCACCATTGCCAGTTTAGGCATGGAAGTGCGTTCCGGCCGCGGCGATGCCCAGATTAATGCGGGCGCGGCGCTCATGTCCTGCGTGGCGACACTGTTGCAGATTCTGATTATTATTGTGGGGATTAATCTGTCCTGGTTTAAGGTATTTGTGGTACCGAGTGCAGTGGCGATTATGATTCTGGTGGCGGTGGGTTACTGGCTGCTCAGAAAAAATACCGGCTCACAGCAAAAAGCCAAAGAAGCCGATAGCCGCATGTTTAGCCTCAAAGAGGCCGCGATTATTGTGGTCACGCTCACCCTGATTCAAGCCATGGTCTACGGACTGGATCAGGCACTGGGCAGCACCGGTTTAATTGCCGGAACCTTCCTGGCATCCTTATTTGAAATTCACGCTGCCGCTGCCGCGGTAATTACCCAAGGCTCGCCCAGCAATTTAACCCTGTTTTATGCGCTGATTTTGGGTCTGGGTGCACATGCACTGGCCAAATGCGTGAATGCCTTTTTAATTGGCGGACCACGCTTTGCCTTGTATTTTGCACCGGCCCAAATTCTGCATATGGCGGTGCTGATTGCGATGGCTTATTTTATGTTTAAGCCGGCTTAAGCGCTAACATCTGAATCAGCACCTGATCTGGCTGTACTAGAAATCCGACATCAATATTGGCAAAGTGCATTTTATAGAGCCGGGTTTCATCCTCCTGATAAGCCGGACGCGGGTCTAAAGACAACACCTGTTCCAGCTCACTCAGCATCTGCGCGCTAATTTTATGCTGCTGCAACAATTGCTGTTTTTGTACAGCGGCCTGCTCTGTCCACACCACCTGTTTACGTTCAGGCTCATCCTGCGCATAGCCACTTTGCGCCTCCATGACCGCATCAGAATACTGGATATAAGGCTTGATATCTAAAATCGGTGTACCATCGAGTAAATCACTCCCGGTCACATAAACCCGTACTGCCTTGCCGACTTTTTTCACCTGTTTTAATTGCACCACTGACAAGCCCACCGGTGACGGCCGGTACATACTGCGTGTCGCAAATACTCCAATTTTCTGGTTACCACCCAAACGCGGCGGCCGCACCTGAGCACGGAATTTTGTCTGCTGCTGGTTTTTATTGTCATGAAATTGCCACAGCAACCACAAATGACTAAATGCTTCAATGCCCTCAAAGGCCAGCAAATCGTTATAAGGTTCCAGCATGTCAATATAGGATTCGACCTGAACCAGATTCGGCTGCCGCGGGATGCCAAACTTTTCTTTATAAGGAGATTTCATAATCCCGATAATGGGCAAGGTCAGATCAGTCATAATCACTTTTTTTGATAAGCTCAATTAAATATATTCAGTTTATCGAGTATGAATTTAGATTAGAATAGCAACCTGTTCTAATTTGATAATTTATTGAGACCTTTAATGGCTGCTTTTAACGTCGAAAAGATTACTCACGTCCACCACTGGAATGACACTTTATTCTCTTTTAAAACGACTCGTGACACTGCACTGCGTTTTAAAAACGGTCAATTTGTAATGATCGGTCTTGAAGTGAATGGTAAGCCTTTGATGCGTGCATATTCGATTGCAAGTGCCAACTATGAAGAAGAGCTGGAATTCTTCTCGATTAAAGTGCCAGATGGTCCATTAACCTCGATTTTGCAAAAAGTTAAAGTGGGCGATGAACTGCTGGTTTCTCGCAAACCAACCGGAACTCTGGTACTCGATGACTTAAATCCGGGTAAAAACTTATACCTGCTGTCTTCAGGTACCGGTCTTGCACCGTTCCTGTCGGTGATTCGTGATCCGGAAACCTATGAACGTTTTGAAAAAATCATTGTTGTTCATGGTACACGTTATATTTCTGAACTGGCGTATCAGGACCTGATTCTGAACGAAATTCCAAACCACGAATTCTTCTCGGAACTGGGCGCGAAAGAAAAACTGGTTTATTATCCAACGGTAACACGTGAAGATTTCCATACTCAAGGTCGTGTCACCACTGCAATTGAATCTGGTCAATTGTTCGAGAAAATCGGTTTACCACGTTTTAACCCGGAAACTGACCGCGCGATGCTGTGTGGTAGCCCAGCCTTCCTGGATGATGTTGCTGCGCTGCTTGATCAACACGGCTTAAAAGAATCACCACGTATGGGCGTTTTAGGTGATTACGTGATTGAACGTGCATTCGTTGAAAAATAAGATTCCTTGAATCTAAAAAACCGGGCAAAATTGCCTGGTTTTTTATTCATTAAAAAAATATTTTTTCTTTTCAGAGGAAAGTTTAGTGTAATCAATTCCTAAAGGAGCAAGTAATCTCTTATAAACAAATGTTTTTCTTTCTTCTACAAATTTTTTAAAGTCATCTAAATTAGCAGTAAACTCATAACAAACTAGATAACCATTACAAATCTGATCCATTTTTTGGCAGGTCTTATAAAAGTTTAAATTAGCTTTTATATTCTTTTTATAGCCTTGTAGTTCTATAACTTTTTTATTTAACTCAGTAAATGCTTTATGAGGAATAAATAATCTATATTCATTATTAATTTTCTTAAGCTCAAGTGCTAAGAATATCAAAGTTTGAGATTGAGTATAAATTTCTGATTTGCCTACTCCAATATCAGGTATATGTAATTGTATTTTTAATAATTCGGCCCTTATAAGATCAAAGTATTTTTTAATTTCCTCTCTTTTATTAGCAAATACCACAAGATCATCTGCATATCGAATATAATTTATATTTTCTTTTGCTAATATTGCTTCAAAATCTTGTAAATAAAATGAAGCCAGCAAAGAAGCTATTGGCATGCCCTGTCTAATTCCTTTACCTTTTTTAACTTTTAAAATTTCAGAAAATTTTTTGAATTGATCTTCTGATGTTGCTTGAAGAAATTTATAATTTGGATCAGCATTGATCATCTCTTTGAAAAAATTATCGAGATTTGGAATTGCTATTTTTGTTTTAAATAAATGTAAAATAGTTTGCCTATTTAACTCATCAAAGAATGAGGAAATATCTGTTTTTAATGCGTATTTATATTTCTTTCTTAAATTTATTAATTTGTCATGTGCAGCCTTTACACCACCATTACCTTTTAAAGAAAAATCATTGGTAGCAAATCTCTTATATTGATTTGAATGAACCTCTTTTAAATAAGACATAAATAAATTCTGAATCAATCTATCCTTTACTGAAGGCACACATACCATACGGTAACTGTCTTTATCTTTTGGAAGAAAAATTGGAGTGAGAGGATCAAATTTAAATTTGTTTAATTGAATAGAATTTATTATTTCTACTTTATATTTTTCTCTATCTTCAAAAAATTCATCTACTGTTATATATTTTGAATGATATTTTAAAGCTGATTTTTTCTTACCTAATTTTGTTTTGAATTTACTTAGCTCAGCATCAAACTCTTGCTGACAATATTGATAAAATTCCATTCCCGTTTCACTATGCTCTTGCAAGGTCATGGTCACATAGTTTCAGAGTTGCAGCATATCGCTTCCTATTCGTCTTACTCAACGATTGTACCTTGTCGGTCGCCATTGCCAAGTACTCGGAACACAATGATGCGTCCTGTGACTCTAGGTGCGATTGGGTGCTCGAAATATCATTCTGATTTATATTTTCAAATTTCAAAATCGAGCCCATTTTTAGACACATTCCCCATATTATTATATCAGAAAATAACTGTCCCTTGTGTTGTGTTATTGTGTATAAGCACGTGGAAATTAACAATATTTGTATTAAAATATTTCCAACATCCCAACCAATGAACACGGTCAACCCCAAATAAACTGACAAACAGATATCAGCCAAATAGATTGTGACTTTATCGATCATATTTACGCTCCAAATTTTCAAACAGCCTACATGCTTCCAAGTTTTCGCCATGACAGAAGCAGCATATCGCTTCCTATTCGTCTTACTCAACGATGAAACCTTGTCGGTCGCCATTGCCAAGTACTCGGAACACAATGATGCGTCCTGTGACTCTAGGTGCGATTGGGTGCTCGAAAGAGCATAAAAATATCTAGATTATATTTAGGGGTTATATTCTTAAATTTCAAGTATATTTTGAAAAAATAATTTTGCCTTATGCAACTTTTTATCCTAATAATTTCTCCCCCAGTTATAAAGCCGCCTTTCGGCAGCTTTGCTTTATAACGAATACGAGAATTAAGTAGTCTCATGCCCTAATGCTCGTTCTGTCAAAGCTTGCTTCACTATCTGATAACCTGCAGTTAATCCAAGACCTGCCATAATCACCGCCACAATCATATCTGGCCATAGACTGCCAGTGCCAAAGACGCCAACTGCTGCCAGAATGACTGCGACATTGCCAATCGCGTCATTGCGGCTACACAACCATACGGATTTCATGTTGGAATCGCCATCACGAAAGCGATACAGAATCACGGCTGCCACCACGTTGGCCACCAAGGCCAATCCACCAATTACCCCCATGGTAATCGCTTCCGGGGGAATACCCTGCATATAGTTATAGACCGTTTTGGCCAACACCAGACAGCCAAACGTAGCCATGGTAATGCCTTTTAATAAAGCCACGGTAGCACGCCAGTACAGACTCATCCCCAGCACAGCCAGTGAAATGGCATAGTTGGCGGCATCGCCAAAGAAATCCAGCGCATCGGCCCAGAGTGCTGCCGAATGGGCATACATCCCGCCAAACAGTTCCACCACAAACATCAGCAAATTAATAATCAGGGCAATCCAGAGTGCGGTACGAAAACGGCCATCAGGTTTGACCGGTGCAGGCTGACATTGACAGGCCATAAAGCCTCCTGTTGCATTTTTCTATGACTGTATTATGCTCATTAGAAACTATGGTCTAACTCCAAGGTCAAGTCATGGCACATTATCTGATTCGGGATTTGGTCAAAAAAACCGGTCTGAGTGCAGACACGGTGCGTTTTTATGAAAAGAAAGCGCTCATCCAACCCACCTTAAGGGCCGAAAATAATTATCGTTATTATGATGATGACACCTTAAAACGGCTAATTTTTATTAAACGTTGCCGCGCACTGGATTTATCCTTAAAAGAAATTGAAACCCTGATTGCACTGGAACAGCAGCCTGATCAGGACTGTCAGGCGGTAAATGAACTGCTTGATCATCATTTAGTACAAATCGAAAGCAAAATTGCTGAGTTACAGCATTTTCAGCTGCAACTGCAGCAATTACGGCAGTCTTGCAATGCCCGAACCACTATCGACCATTGCCAGATTTTAAAACAGCTAGAGGCCGATGAAACGCCTAAATCGACTTCTGATTAACCCGTTTCGACAGTTCCGCAGCCGATTCCTTACGCTCGGAATAACGGTTGGTCAGATAGCTGGCCTGCCCGCGGGTCAATAAAGTGAACTTGTACAGCTCTTCCATGACATCGACAATCCGGTCATATAAGGAAGAGGCTTGCATACGTCCGGCTTCATCAAACTCCAAAAAGGCTTTCGGAATCGAGGACTGGTTCGGGATGGTGATCATCCGCATCCAGCGCCCTAAAATACGCATCTGATTCACCGCATTAAAGGATTGCGAACCACCACTGACCTGCATCAGCGCCAGAGTTTTACCTTGGGTCGCACGAATGGCACCGGCAGCCAGAGGAATCCAGTCAATCTGTGCTTTCAAAATAGAACTCATGGCACCATGACGTTCCGGGCTGCACCAGACCATGCCTTCTGCCCAGGCCAGCAATTCATGCAATTCCTGAACTTTAGGATGTGAAGCATCGCCATCTTCCGGCAATGGTAAACCTTTGGGATGGAAAATTTTAACTTCTGCGCCAAAGTGCTCCAGAATCCGGCCGGCTTCCATCACCGCCAAACGGCTATAGGAACGTTCGCGGTTTGAACCATACAGCAATAAAATTCGCGGCGGATGCGGCAATGCTCTGGCCTGAACCTGCTCAAAACTCGGCTGTTCAATTAAGTCTACATCAAGATTGGGAAGTGACATCATCCACCTGTTCCATTATAAAATTTACGTTTCAGCCACAGCGAGACACTCACCAGGGCAATTAACACTGGCACTTCCACCAGCGGGCCAATAATGGTGGTAAATGCCACCGGCGAGGCCAGACCAAAGGTTGCAATCGCCACCGCCAAAGCCAGTTCAAAATTATTGCCGGCCGCGGTAAAAGAAATGGCTGTGGTACGCGGATAGTCATTGCCCATCCACTTGCTCATCAAGAAGCTGACAAAGAACATCAATACAAAATAGATGGTCAATGGAATGGCAATGCGCAGTACATCCATAGGTAACCCAACCACATCGGCCCCTTTCAGGCTAAACATGGCGACAATGGTAAACAGCAGCGCCAGCAGGCTAAGTGGACTGATTTTGGGAATAAAACGCTGCTGATACCAGTCCAGTCCTTTGTTTTTCACCAGAATCAGCCGGGTCAGAAAGCCCAGCAAAAACGGAATGCCCAGATAGACCAGCACCGCATGGGTAATGGTCCAGAAACTGACATCAATCACCTGACCGGCCACACCAAAATAAGGCGGTAACACACTTAAGAACAACCAGGCATAGGTACTGAAAAACAGAATCTGGAAAATACTGTTAAAGGCCACCAAGGCAGCGACATACTGGTTATCGCCACAGGCCAGATCATTCCAGACCAGTACCATGGCAATACAGCGCGCCAGTCCAATCAGAATCAGGCCAGTCATATATTCCGGATAATGCTGCAGGAAAATCAGTGCCAGTGCGAACATCAAACACGGTGCAATCAGCCAGTTTTGTACCAGCGACAACAGCAGCGTGCGTTTATCCTGAAAAATCTGCGGTAAAGCGGCATAGTCCACTTTGGCCAGCGGTGGATACATCATCAGAATCAGGCCAATAGCAATCGGTAAATTGACATTGCCCATACTCATCTGGTCCAGACTGCTCGACACCTGCGGGAAATACAGCCCAATGCCAATCCCGAGCGCCATGGCAATAAAAATCCACAGTGTCAGATTGCGGTCTAAAAAGGAAAGTTT
Source organism: Acinetobacter sp. Brlt_5 (assembly GCF_051949055.1). Taxonomy (NCBI): domain Bacteria; kingdom Pseudomonadati; phylum Pseudomonadota; class Gammaproteobacteria; order Moraxellales; family Moraxellaceae; genus Acinetobacter; species Acinetobacter sp. Brlt_5. The sequence goes on along the minus strand of NZ_JAYJLP010000014.1, from coordinate 15,718 downwards.
ACGGGTGCTGGCCATGACTTACTCGATATGGGAAATATTGTTGATGGCAGCAATCAGTTCGGGACGGGTCATCTGCTCAGGCTGTAACGCAAACAGTGCATCCAGACGCTTGTTGATATGCGCGACTGTTTCTAAAAAGGCCTGCAACTTGGCCGCTTCCGGCAAATCCAGATGCGATGGATCGGCAAGTCCCCAATGCGCTTTAATCGCGCCGCCCAAATACAAAGGACAGGCTTCTTGGGCAGCCGCATCACATACGGTAATCACCACATCGGGCTGATACTGCTCACAGTCATCAATACTTTTACTGGAGAGCCCTTCAGTCGACAGGCCCAGATTTTCCAGCGTCTTTAACGTCAGTGGATGGACACGACCGGTCGGTTTGCTGCCGGCGCTATAGGCTGTCCAGCCTTCTGGAGCACGACTGTTAAATAACACTTCAGATAAAATGCTGCGGCAGCTATTTCCGGTACATAAAAAGAGGAATTTCATGGTTTTACTCACAATAACTTGAAAGCGTTGCTGTCAGCGAATTCATCGGACTGACATCTTGCTCCGCGATAATATTCAGCACACTCACTGCCCACTCGGGTAAATCTGGATTCAGGCGGTAATACACCCACTGCCCCTGACGCTGGTCCAGTAAAACCGATAAATTTCTCAGCAAAGCCAAATGACGGGAAATTTTAGGTTGGCTTAAATTTAATGCCTCGGTCAGCTCGCAGACACAAATATTCTGTTTGGCCAGCACCAGTTTCAAAATATCCAGACGGGTCGGATCGGACAGGCATTTAAAAAAATCAGTTTGATTCATACAGCTTCCCCATATTTATACTTGCGAATATACGTATATCCATATATAAAAGCAATATCCCTCTTTTACCTGAGTTTTAGCACTATGGCGGCTCCAATTAAAATCTTTCACAATCCTGACTGCGGCACTTCGCGCAACACTTTGGCCTTAATCTGTAATACCGGACAAGAACCTGAAATTATTGAATATTTAAAAAATCCACCAACAGCCGAAGTGCTGGCCGACATGATTCAGCAGGTCGGTTTAAGCGTACGCGAGGCGATCCGTCAAAATGTAACGCCGTATGAAACCCTGCAACTGGCCGAGCGTGATCTGAGCGATGCAGAACTGATTGCTTTAATGGTACAACATCCACTGCTGATTAACCGTCCTTTTGTGGTGACTGAACGCGGCGTTAAACTGTGCCGACCTTCTGAACTGGTACTGGATTTATTGACCCAGCCGCAGCTCAACGCCTTCCGTAAAGAAGATGGTGAACTGGTAATTGATGAGCACGGTCAGCGTGTCAATTAACTTATTTTCCTCTCGCCTGCTGCCGCCTATCCCTCAGCGCTAGCAGGCTGAGTGCCTGATAATCCCGAGTTTTTTACTAGGTTGAATCGAAAAATTTTATCCCTACAATAAAGCCACAATTTTTTTATGCCTTTTTGATTGATCATGCATCTTCATCCTGTTACCGAACTTCTCTCTCCTGCCGGTTCTTTAAAAAATATGCGCTATGCCTTTGCCTATGGAGCAGATGCCGTGTATGCCGGGCAGCCGCGTTATAGTTTGCGTGTCCGGAATAACGAGTTTGATCATGACAATCTGGCTATTGGCATTAAAGAAGCACATGAATTAGGCAAAAAATTCTATGTGGTGGTCAACATCCAGCCGCATAACTCTAAACTGAAAAACTTTATCCGTGATCTTGAGCCAGTCGTGGCCATGCAGCCTGATGCGCTAATCATGTCCGATCCGGGCCTGATTATGATGGTGCGTGAACACTTCCCGCACATGGACATCCACCTGTCGGTACAGGCCAATGCAGTCAACTGGGCCACGGTCAAGTTTTGGAAAAATATGGGCCTGACCCGGGTGATTCTGTCGCGCGAACTGTCCATTGACGAAATTGAAGAAATCAAAACCCAGGTTCCCGATATGGAAATTGAGGTCTTTGTACATGGTGCCCTGTGCATGGCCTATTCCGGCCGCTGCATGCTATCAGGCTATATGAACAAACGCGATGCCAACCAGGGTGCCTGCACCAATGCCTGCCGCTGGGAATACAAAGTGCTGGATGCCGCCGAGGATGAAACCGGTGATGTAATTCCGGTAAAAAATCTGGACGCAGGCTGTTGCTCGCAAGATGCTGATGCGCTCCACATGCAAGCCCAGCACCAGTTTAATGAACCGGTGCTGTTACAACGCAATGAAGAAGATATGTTTGCCGCCGAAGAAGATGAGCACGGCACCTACTTCATGAACTCCAAAGATTTGCGTGCGGTCCAACACGTAGAACGTCTGACCAAAATTGGCGTACATTCACTGAAAATTGAAGGCCGCACCAAATCCTATTTTTACTGCGCCCGTACCGCGCAAATTTACCGTAAAGCGATTGATGATGCTTTAGCCGGCAAACCGTTCGATCCATCCTTGATGACCCAGCTCGAAGGTCTGGCCAATCGCGGTTATACCGAAGGTTTCCTGCGCCGCCATGTGCATAGCGAATATCAAAACTATGAAAATGGCTCATCCAGTTTTGATCATCAGCAATTCTGCGGCGAAGTGCTGGAGCGCAATGGCGACTACATTAAAATTGATGTCAAAAACCGTTTTGTCGTGGGTGATTCTTTAGAACTGATGACCACCAAAGGCAATATCAGCTTTATCCTCACCGAGATCAAAGACAAAAAAGGCAATTCAATTGAGGAAGCCAAAGGCTCTGGTCATATTGTGGAAATTCCGGTCCCGGCTGATGTTGATATGCGCTATGCCCTGCTGATCCGTAATTTACCGAATTCGACTGCTGATATTTCAGCATCCTCCTTGGCCTATCAGGCAGGTTAACTCATGGCGCTGCTGATTACCGATAAATGCATCAATTGTGATATGTGCCTGCCGGAATGTCCGAATGATGCCATTTATGAAGGCGACAAAATCTACGAGATTGATGTCAGCCGCTGCACCGAGTGCGTTGGTTTTTATGATCATCAAACCTGTGTTGCAGTGTGCCCGATTGAATGTATTGTGCCGCATCCTGAACACCGGGAAAGTCCGGAAGAACTGACTGAGAAGTTCAAGCGCTTAAACTTGCTTCACCCTTAAAACTGGGGTACAACAAAAAAAGGAACTGAGCTGTTAGCGATCTCAGTTCCTGTAAAAAAACAATAACTATTTTTTGATATTTTACCGCATATAGGGCCTGGGTATTGGGGAACTCAGGCCCTATTCTAATTCTGCTTACTGTCCTGAACGGATGATGTAATCAAAGGCAGATAAGGATGCTTTTGCGCCTTCACCTGTAGCAATAATAATCTGCTTGTACGGCACTGTAGTACAGTCACCGGCAGCAAATACACCTTTGACGTTGGTTTCGTTGCGCTCGTTAATCACAATCTCACCACGGTTACTTAGCTCAACTTGGGTGTCTTTCAAGAAATCGGTATTTGGTAATAAACCGATCTGTACAAAGATCCCTGCCAGTTCAACCGTATGCTCTTCATCTGTTGCACGGTCTTTGTATTTCAGTGCTGTCACTTGTGAACCATCACCAACCACTTCTGTTGAAAGTGCATTTTTAATCACTGTGGTATTTGGCAAGCTGTTTAGCTTGTCTTGCAATACCTGATCCGCACGTAACTTGGTATCAAACTCTACTAAGGTCACATGCTCAACAATACCGGCCAAGTCAATTGCGGCCTCTACACCGGAGTTACCACCACCAATGACTGCAACACGTTTGCCTTTGAATAAAGGACCATCACAGTGCGGGCAATACGCCACACCACGGGTACGGTATTCTGCTTCACCTGGAACGTTCATCTCTCTCCAGCGAGCACCGGTTGAAAGCACCACAGTTTTCGATTCCAGCTTGGCACCGTTTTCCAAGGTCACTTCAACTAAACCGTTGGCTGTTTCATCTGCACCTTTAATGTCAGATACACGTTGTAGGTTCATGATGTCGACACCGTATTCACGTACGTGTGCTTCCATTTCAGCGGCAAATTTTGGACCTTGGGTTTTCTTGATTGAAGTGAAGTTTTCAATGTCCATGGTGTCCATCACCTGACCGCCAAAACGTTCCGCCACGATACCGGTGTTAATGCCTTTACGTGCTGCATAAATCGCTGCAGTGTTTCCAGCAGGTCCACCACCAATCACCAGTACATCAAAGGCCGCTTTGGCATTCAGCTTTTCTGCTTCTTTGGCTGCAGAGTTAGTATCCAATTTGGCAATGATTTCTTCCAGTGTCATACGACCCTGACCGATGTGGTTACCGTCCTGGAATACCATAGGTACCGCCATGATCTTACGTTCTTCCACTTCATCCTGGAAGAATGCACCATCAATCATGGTGGCAGTAGTGCCGGGGTTGTAAATCGCAATCAGGTTCAATGCCTGCACCACATCTGGACAGTTGTGACAGCTTAACGATACAAACACATCAAAGTCCGATTGGATGCCCAAGTCTTTAATAGAAGCTAATACTTCATCAGACACTTTTGGTGCATAACCTGAAGTTTGTAACAATGCCAGAATCAAAGAAGTGAATTCATGACCCATTGGCAAGCCTGCGAAGAATACACGTGGCTGTTCACCGGCTTTGGCGACACCAAAGCTTGGTGCACGTTTGTTGTTGCCATCGAAGCGTGCAGTCACCTGATCAGACAGGGCGGCAATTTCAGTTACCAGTTCTTTGATTTTGTCTGATTTGTCAGAGCTATCTAAAGTGGCCACTAATTCGATTGGACCTTCAAGGCGTTCTAATAAGGCTTTTAATTGGGCTGTAGTATTTTGATCTAACATTGCTAACGTCTCCTAAGGAGTCAAATTTTTCAATACTGCTATCATAGGCCAAATTTGAAAATAGATAAAACAGTTTGTTTTTATATTAATGATCGTTTTTATAAATCATTATCTTTTATGGATAGATTAATCTAAATTGTAACAACACGATAAAAATCATCTACCAGAAAAAGACTCCCACAGGAGCCTCATCATCAGCATTAAAAAATCCGCTGCTCAATTCTTAATGCTCGCTTTTTAAAACTCTGTGCCAACACAAAGAAAATCAGGCTGAAAATGGCTGACACAATCGCCGCTGCAATCACCAGAATCTGTACAAACTGGCTTAAACGCTCAGCTTGAACCACCTGTTTATTCACGCTTTCTGCCATTGGGGTCAGGGTTTTGCCATAGACCTGTTGCTGCATTGACCAGAGCTGTTCCGGTTTAAAGCCATATTGAATAAAGTCCGGATTCTGCTGCTCGGCTTTCACCAGATTCAACACATGCGGAATAGCTGCGGCTTTATCCGGTGGTTGATGCAACAAAGCGGTTTGCGCCAGCAAATAGGATTTGACTGGTGTATCCAGCGGTGCATCTGCCAGATAACGCGCTAGCTCACTTTCTGCCAGCTGCTTGTCGTAATAGACAATTTTTTGCTGCGCATCATAGTCATCATTTTTCAGGTCATATTGCAGATAGGTCAGACCTGACCACAGCATGATAAAGGCAATTAACCAGCCGACAAACTTCAGGATAAAGGACTGAAAGCGCACATAGAAAAAGCGGATTTTCTTGAGAAAATGCACCACAAAAAAGGCGCCAATAAACGACAGCAATAATTTCAGAAACAGCCAGCCAAACCAGGACAACAGCCCCAGAAAATAATCCGGTTGCTGCTCTAAAATCGCCAGGTTTGCATCAACACTTAAAGGAATGTGCAGCTGTTCAACCTGCGTGGTCAGGCCAAAAAAGCCATAGACAAAATCTTGCTGTACAAAAAAAGCAATGATGGAGGCAATGAACACCGTGCTGGAAGTTATACCCAGCAACATCAGATTGCGCTGACGCTTTTTCAGCGCCAGCACACCGCTATTGATGTGCTCGGTCGGTACCGCATAATCATCTAAGGGCAATGTATTCTCCTTACGTTTGCAATACTCCCGAGCCAGCGTTTACTCAGGAAGGATTGGAACCGCTCGAACTTGATTCAAGCACCAGATGATTCAGGTTATCTTGCAGCACACGTAAACGCGTGGTTGCTTCGGCACGCTTTTGCATTCCCTCTTTTTGCACCTGAATCACATCATTGACTGTTTTAATGAGGGTGTTTTGCACATGTTCAAGCGTTTCAATATCAATCACTGAACGCTGGTTGGCTTTGGCGGTATCGACCGAGTTCTGATGCAGCAGGTCGGCATTACGGCGTAGCAGCTCATTGGTGGCATCATCAATACTGTTGGCCAGCTGCACACTGTTCTTTTGCTCATTTAAGGAAATTGCCAGACTAATCTGGTTTTTCCAGGCCGGTAAGGTAATGTTTTTAATCGCATAAAACTTGTCGACCAGCATCAGGTTATTGGACTGGATAATCCGGATCATCGGCAAGGTCTGCATGGCCGATTGCTGCAACACCTGTAAATCACTGACGCGTTTTTCCAGATTATTGGCCAGATGATTTAGATCATAAACTTTCTGGGTGGTACTCTGGTCCTGCTCCTGCGTGGTTAACTGGCCAATCTGCTGCTGGATTTCCTGCTGCTTGAGCTGGCCAGCGGCAATATAAATCCCCAGCTGTTTATATTCTTCCTGCACGCCTTCAAACATTTTATCCAGGGTATCGACACGGGTTTTTAAGCCGTTTTGCGAGGTTTCAATTTCCTTGACCAGTACATCAATCTGTTCTTTGGTGCTGTTAAAGTGCTGGTCAAAATTCTGCTTGGCACCTTTAAACTTGCTGATCAGGCTGCCAAAAAAACCGGAGCTTTTCGATTTGTTGAGAATACTGCTGGTATTTAACTGCTGCGCCACCTGTACCACCTGATTCAGCTTTTGCCCGGTCGCATCCAGATCTTTATTCTGCACCAGATGAAGCAGTTCATCAGTATAAGTCGAAGTTTTGGTGGCAATATTTTTCCCATATTCCGCCACCGAATTATGGCTTAAGTCGGCCAGTTCTTTACGCGCGGCCATGACCTCATTGAAATCGGATGGCTGCAAGCCAATTTCCTGTAAATTGAGCGCCTGGAATTTCTGCTGATTTTCTTCGGTTGTGGCTTCCACCACGGCATTTACCTGTTCAGGATGGGTCATACGTCACCTTATATTTGATTCTATTTAGAGCTGTTTTCGAGTGATTTTTTTAGCGTTTTAATCAGATTTTCCCGACTATTATCAAGCTTTTCCAGCTCACTTGTCGAGCTGCTTTGCTGACTTTGTTTGACATGATATTGCCAGGCCGGAATCAGCACCTGCTGCGCTTCCTTAAACCGGTCCAACAAGGTAAATGACAGCTGCTGGCTCAGCTGCATCTGGGTAATGGCAATATCATTACTCGCCTGCAGTGTGCGCAGTGTATTTATTTTTTTAGATAATCGTTCCGAGAAGTTATCTAAAGGATGTTGATGTTTCACAAAACTTGGATATTCAGTCAAAAATTCTTCAGCGGCGACAATATGCTGCGCCATCTGCTCTCTTAAGCCACGTAACTGCTGAAAACGCGCTTGAGATTTCTGAATTTCGATCTGTAATTTCTGGCTTAAATGATTGGCCTGATCGAGTAAGCGGTCCAGCTTTTTATAATATTCCACCTGACTGGAACCATATTCCAGATCAATCCCCAGCCATTTTTGCAGCGCATTAAATTTGCGTTTTTTCAGATATTTTTTGGAATCCGCCAGCATGCGAATTAGTTCTTCAATGGTTTGACTGAGCTGCTGGGTCATGTGCGGATCAATCCCGTTTAACAGCACTGCCTGCGACTGAATAAGGGCATCGGCATAATGATTTAATTTGTACTGGTCATTTAATACCGGCACCAGCTCATGACGCTTGATCGAGAGAATGGTATCCCGGTTCAGCTCCAGCTCTGTTAATGGTTCTAACACATCTATTTGCGGCATAACATCATCAGCTTGATCAAATCATTTTTTATACTAAGACTTTTATATAAAGCAAGCTGTAGCTTTTTGCAAATGCAGTAAAAGCGGAATATTTAAAATTAACAATATTTTACTGATCAATGACAGAGAGTGAATCCTCTCCTTTTCGCGCATACTTATCAAATTTTTAAGCCAAACTGCAAAGACACAAAAGCCCTCAACTGAGGGCTTTAATTTTTCACGCAGCGGAGATTATAAATAATCACCTTCACGTTCCGGCTGATACAACACTTTATCAATACGGACTTTCATAATATGACCATCCGGTTGTGGCCATTCAATTTCCTGCCCTTCAGCCAGCCCTAAAATAGCCGCCCCGACAGGTGCCAGTACATTGACCTGGCCTTTATCGCCACGGAAGTCATGCGGATACACCAGCGTAATTTCGGTTGGTTCCGGGAAAGGTGCGATGGTCACCAGCACGCGGGCATTCATGGTCACCACATTGCTTGGCACATCTTGCGGTGCAACCACTTCGGCACGCGCCAGCTCATCTTCCAGATGTTCCATGGTCGGGGTAAGTTTAGACTGATGTTCAAGCATGGTTTCTAAACGGTGCAAGTCTTGTTCAGACAAAATAATTGTCGGTTTATCCATTCTTTGTTCCTTTATCATTATCAGCCAAAAAATAAAAATAATTGATCTATTTCACAAGTGCTATGCAACTGTTATAGCAGAATTTAATCCGGCTGAATAATTGCAATTTGTTTTTTAGCACCTATAAAAAAAGCTCCCTTGAGGGAGCTTTTTCTCAAGTGCGGGCTTATTTCGCGTAAACCGGGAATTTCGCGCAAACAGCTTCAACTTTTGCTTTGACATCAGCAATTACAGCTTCATCCCCTTTGCTGTCCAGGATGTCAGCGATCCAGCCAGCCAGTTCACGTACTTCAGCTTCGCCGAAACCACGTGTGGTTACTGCTGGTGTACCAATACGGATACCAGAAGTGACGAATGGAGAACGTGGATCGTTTGGTACAGAGTTTTTGTTCACAGTGATGTGAGCAGCACCTAACCAAGCATCCGCATCTTTACCGGTGATGTCCTGTTTAATTAAAGATAACAGGAACAAGTGGTTTTTCGTACCGCCAGATACCACATCGTAACCGCGTTCGATTAACACTTCAGCCATCGCTTGTGCGTTTTTCACAACTTGTTGTTGATAGGCTTTGTATTCAGGCGCCATTGCTTCTTTAAAGCAGATTGCTTTTGCAGCAATCGCGTGAACCAGTGGACCACCCTGGTTGCCTGGGAACACAGCAGATTGTAATTTCTTCTCGATTTCTTCGTTAGCTTTAGCCAGGATTAAACCAGAACGTGGACCACGTAGTGTTTTGTGGGTAGTGGTTGTAGTAACGTCAGCAATTTGTACCGGGTTCGGGTAAACGCCTGCAGCAACCAGACCAGCCACGTGTGCCATATCCACAAACAGGTAAGCGCCTACTTTGTCCGCGATGTCACGGAAACGCTGCCAATCTACGATTTGGCTGTATGCAGAGAAACCAGCAACGATCATGCGTGGTTTGTGTTCTAAAGCCAGACGTTCAACTTCTTCATAGTCAATTTCGCCAGTTTCAGGGTTTAAACCGTACTGAACCGCGTTATATGTTTTACCAGAGAAGCTAACTTTTGCACCGTGAGTCAAGTGACCACCGTGAGCCAGGCTCATACCCAAAACCGTGTCGCCCGGGTTCAGTAATGCCAGGTAAACTGCAGAGTTTGCTTGAGAACCTGCGTGTGGCTGAACGTTAGCATAGTCAGCACCAAAGAGTTCTTTAGCACGGTCAATAGCCAATTGTTCAATAACGTCTACATATTCACAACCGCCGTAATAGCGTTTGCCTGGGTAGCCTTCTGCATATTTATTGGTCAGTTTTGAACCTTGAGCTTCCATTACTGCAGGTGAGCAATAGTTTTCTGAAGCGATTAGCTCAATATGTGCTTCTTGACGCGCATCTTCATTAGAGATTGCTTGAGCTAAATCTGGATCAAAGTCAGCAATAGAGATATTGGCAAACATTAGCGAGGTCCTATTCATGTAGGGCTTTTAAGCCGTGCTAAGATTGGCGCATATTGTAACATGAACTTTATATTTTTTACCCATCAACTTTAATCAGTTTTGCATAAAAATAGCCCATGTTTTTATAAAAACATGAGCTATATCATTAATTCTATCTTTACCGGAATTGAAAAAATTATTGGGTAGGCATGATCGATTTCACATCCGCCACAATCTCATCCCAATTATCGACATATACAGAGCCATGATCCCATTTCTGATCTATAGGTAAATCCTGATCGGTGACATAATGAATTCTGGTTCCCTGCTGGCGTGCAGACTGCACCAGAAAATCAGTGACCTGTTTTGGAATGGTCGGGTCGGCAGAGCCTTGATAAATAAACACAGGCGTTGAAATCTTAACGGTTAATGGCTGTGATTCCTGAGTCAGGAAATCTTTAATTTCAGGAACCGTAGTCATAAAGTCGGTCTGAGTACGTGGATAAGCGGCCAAGTTGCCATAGGTTTGTGCATACTTCACCATTTCTCCACCAAATGCTGCGCCAAGATCGGCATTACACAGCGACTCAGCTTCTGCCGCGAGCAGGTCTGTCGGGTTCTTGAACACTTCAGAGTATTGCAGGGTTGGATGACTATTTCTAAGACCTGCCGTAATTAATGCAGTGAAAGTATCTAATGGAGCCAGAATCTGTATTTTTTTGCTCAGATCCGGTTCTACTGCTGCCTGCTGTTCTCCACCGCTAAGAATCATGCTCAGGGAAGATGCCGGCGCTATGGCTACCGCACCTTTATAATTTAATTGCGCCCGGGATGCATATTGCGCTGCACCTAAAGCCGCCTGTCCACCTTGGGAATGACCGACCACGGTCCAGCGTGTTTCAGTGCTATTGTTAAAATGTTGATGTGCCGCCACAACCGCATCGGTAATGGAGTAAGCCTGACTTTTTAAATTCAAGAACGGATGCAGCTCTTGTCCACTCGGTTCGCCCAGCCCTTCATAATCTGGAGCGACCACGGCATAACCTTCAGCCAGCAGGCGCGCAATAAAATATTCATTGCCTTTCAGGCCCTGACGGCTTGGTGCACAAATATCGGCGACGCCCGTGGTGCCATGTGCCCAGACCACAATGGGCCATCCACCAGCCGGTTTAGGCTGATTGGGTTCAAACAGCAAGGCCGTAGCTTGTGTTTCCTGCCCATTCACTCCTAGCATTTTATACGTCATCAAGGTTTGTGAAGCACTAACCGACTGTAAGACCATATTCGCATTGGAATCCTGGTCTAAATAAAGTTCAGCTTTTACTACTGGCTGGCTAATATTATGCTTCGGAATACCATCATCAATGATGACTGCGCTGTTGTCATTGTCATCATTACATGCCGTTAAAAATAAACTGCTGCTGGCCAACGCCACGCTAAGCCATATTTTTCTCATCTGATTATCCTTATACAGGTATTATTCTAAAGTTGCGTCCTTCGCAATTTTCACTTTTACGCTGTTTGCTGCGCTCAGGCAATATCAGTGCAATTAATATATAAGTGTATTGTATTAAAATAGAGTCACTTATCTTTAAAATAGATAAGCTGAACGGCCCACAAATGCCGATTATTCGCCCGACAGCCCTGTAACTTTCAACATGATAGTGTTAGATTGCTTTTTAAATCCCTTAACAAGCGAATGAGCACATGCACGCGATTATTCTCGACACTGAAACCCATACCCTGAATGGTTATCCGATCGAAGTTGCCTATGCGCCCATTCAATTACAACAGGGCAAAATCAGCCTGGATAAATCGCAAATTTTTGACCAGTTTTATCAGGTCGATGAACCGATTTCCTATGCCGCGATGGCCGTGCATCATATTCTGGAATCCGACCTGATTGATCAGCCGCATTACACCAGCTTCTGCCTACCTGAAGAAACGCTGTATATCATTGGTCACAATATTGATTATGACATTCGCGCTATTCAAAAATGCGGTGTTGATACTTCTCATATTAAGGCGATTTGTACCCTTGCTCTGGCGCGTCTGGTCTGGCCCGATGTTGAAGCACACAACATTTCTGCCTTAATTTACATGATTAGCAAAGGCAGCGAAAAAGCCCGCGATATGATTAAAAAAGCCCATCGGGCCGATATGGATATTATTCTGACCGCCAATATCCTGATGCATATTGTGCATCATCTGCAAATTGACAGTATTGAAGCCTTATATGCTGCATCTGAAGACGCCCGTATTCCACGCGTCATGAGTTTTGGTAAGCATCGTGGTACGGCCATTGCCGATTTACCAAATGATTATATCCAATGGTTGCTGCGTCAGGATGAAATTGACCCTTATTTAAGAAAAGCCCTTGAGAACGCCAACATCGTCACACTCTAAGCCCAACAATGTCATAAACCCTTCATATTAGTGTAATTTTCATTCTTTATAGTCAGCCTTAATTTATTTGGGGAATAAATTAAGGCATGATTCATTATCATAAAACACAGTTGGGCATTGACGCCCTGCAACAACGCCAGCTGCAATTGAATGCACGTCAACGCCGTCTTCTGGTGCTAATTGGAACCGAAGATTTCGAGCAATTGGGCGACCAGTTTAAACAGCGTATTGCTACGCCAGAATTAATTGAACAATTGCTGGAGATGGGTTTAATCAGCTCTGCTGCGACCGAGCCAGCCGAAGCAGAAATTTTGGTGCCAGCTCAAGCCGAACCGCAAAGTGAAGCAGCCTCTACCCTACGTTCAGAAATTAAAACCACCTTAAATACGCCGGTACCAAAACTGGTGGAAAAATGGGTCGAACATATTATTGCCCCGTCTTCAGCGGCCAAAGTGGCTGAAGCCGAACCCGCCGCGATTGCTCCAGAAATTCCGGTCCTGGAAATTGAAGTACCACCAGAAGTGGAGCCAGAGCCAGAACCGCTGGTTGCCTTGAGCTTTGAAGACACCAAGCAATTAATGGCCAGCTTGTTGCAGCGTTATTGTGGCCTAATGGCCAAGCAGCTTATTCTCTGCATTCAGGCTGCACCGGATATTCGTAGCCTGAAACTGTGCCAAATGCAGTGGATCACCGAATTACAGGAATCGCGTTTGCCACCAAAAGAACTGAACCATGCTTTACAGCAAATTAACTTTTCGCTGCAAAGCCTGCAAAGCACCTGAAGATTCATATAATTTTGCTTCGCTTTAAGTCTTTTTTCATCTAAGAATTTTCTTTATATACGCTAAAAACCTTTATAAATAGCGGTTATTGTTCATCTTTTAGAAAAATAATTAAAAATAAGCAATCCTTTCTTAAAACACTAAGACTTAAGACCAATAGTGAGATTGGCCACAGCACGGCATAACAACAGCTCTGTATTCTGTTGGGAATGAAGCATGTCTGCCCTGCACTACCTGCAATTTGAACCCTTTGATAATCCGATGCAACTCAGCAAAGTTGGTAACTGGGTCATCACCTTTTTAAGTCCTAAAGACGAACTCAAGCAGATTCAGCTGGCCATTACCCATGTCATTCCACGTCAGGTTTCCGCACAGTTACAGCCCCGCCGTATCATCATTCACAACACCGAACATGAACAGCGCTGGCTGATTCAGGCGATTGAATGCTTCGACAGCACTCGCAATCAGGAAATCATCCTGAACGCCGCAGATGAAACCGCCCAACAGATGCTGCGCAATATTTTGCAGGAGTTCCATAAATACGATGTTGATGTCGGCCTGATTTAAAGCGGTTAGAGTAAAATCATCACCTGTTTTGAAGTCCTTGAAGATCAAGCATCACTTTTTACAACTTTATGCATGCAAAATGGGCACAAGTCTTTTAGAATCAGGTCACTTATAAATAAAGAGTAAAGACGTATGAGTCGGCATATCCCTAAGTCTGCGAACCTCACCGCCTTAACCATTTCTCATTTTTATCCGAGCTTGGATCAATGTTTGCATGCCTTGTTTCATTATCATCAAGGCCCACAATTAACGCTTAAAAATGATCCGGTATCTTCGCAGCATGTCTGTGTACAACAACGTACACAAGGTCGTTTGAAAAAAGAAATCCGCTTAAATAAAACAGAAGTTGAGCAGGCCAATAAAAATCGTCTGGCGCTTTATCAACTGTTGGCGCATGTGCTGAATCAGTTTGAAACCGCTTAGGCCAGCTTAAAACAAGAAACTTAGCAAATGCTAAGTTTCTTTCTATTCAATAATTTTATAAATATTATTGCTCTTCTGGCTTTCAAAAAATAATTCAATACTTGGCAGGATAATTTCATCCTCGACAATAATATGGTCAATTTTCTTAAATAACGGCAATTCAGCTGTTTTGGCATTTTCAGCAATCTGACGCAGCTGTGCTTTGGCATCATAACGGTGCTGATACTGATCTTCTACTTTAATATCAATTAATTGGCTCATGATTATTTCCTCTTATCATTGGTTTTCTTGAAGACAATTTGTTATAGCATAGCTGATTCAAGTTTGACTAAACAGAGTTGTTAATTTGTTTGACAATGTTAATTCTATGCTTTATTAGGTCATTATAATTAAAAATAAGTGATTGATTTTTATGGTTTAACATTTTATCCGATTTTTCTTATTCTTAACAATTTGCTCAATGTGACGCTCAATTCATCGTTATTTTAAGCAAGAAAAAGCTCGCATTGCTGCGAGCTTTTTTATGTTGGAAGGCTAGTGCTAGATCTATTGTTTGAACCGGAGTTACAAACTCAACAAGCTGTCATTGATCCGTCCAACTACATCGTAGCGTCTTTGTTTTGCGACCTACTGTAGGTTCACTATAGTCCCCTTCGCTTCAGCTTGGCAAGCCTTCTAACATTTCTCAGCATTTGTATAGTAAAAAGACTATTGAACAAAACTCAATCAGACTTATTATATTGCTGTCGTGAAATTCAGCCTTATTTTTTTCATCGCATCTGTTCTCATTTTCACCCTGCTCTATCGCTAGATTGATAGCAAACAATCGCCGGCAACAGAATGAAACATAAGTCTTTTTCTAAATTCTGCGTTATCCGTTATAGTGAACTTGAGACATTAAATTAAAAGAGGAATTGAAGATGCAAAAATTTATTATTCTGTTTGCATTCTGCCTGTTTGCAGTTTTAGGTCTAGGTTTTATCGTGTATCAATTCTTGAGCAACATGCCAAGCGTCGAGTACTGGATTATGCTGTTAATTCCAGCCTTCGCAGTTCCTATTTTAACGGCCCTGATTGTGTATCAGGAACCGAATCATCCATAATGAATAAGCTAGATACGACTCATTGATCCCCTATTTATCAAAAGGACGCTCAATTCAGCGTCCTTTTTTCTTTGACTATTTTTCTTGGATTATGTCTAGCTTTACTTAAGTTGCACCGGATCTTCGCTGGTCGATTCAATGATGTAATCAATATTTTCAACCAGGTCTTTATTAAACAGCCTGACTTTTGCCCGCGCATTGGCATATTCAAAAAACAGACCCTCTGCAATTGCTTTTTCACGCGATTCTGTCATGCCAATTTCATGATCATTCGGCACAAAATAGACTTCTTCAGGAATTAATTTAACGATATAACCCATTGTTCTGACTCTTATGGTGTTTTAATAATTTACCCTGCGACATTTATAGGCTGAAAAATCGCTTCCGGCTATGGCGAATTCATCCGACAGTTATGCTTATTTTTGATATGCCATCTCAATGCCAGTCATATAAAGAAAAAATATTTTAAAATCATATAG
>NZ_JAYJLP010000013.1:0-89370 GCF_051949055.1 Acinetobacter sp. Brlt_5 | reverse complement strand
CTCCTTCAAGAGAGTTTTTTTATGGCTAGCCTTTTAAAAAACGATCTTTTTTAAAACTGCTCGTTTAAAAGAGACTAAACAGGATTAATTCAAGCCCAGCTTGTGTGCCACATAGTCCGCATCTTTGTCACCGCGACCAGACAGGTTCACCACAATATTGGTGTCTTTGGACATTTTTGGTGCTTCACGCATTGCCCATGCGACCGCATGCGAGCTTTCCAGTGCCGGCACAATCCCTTCAACCCGTGATAGCTGAATAAAGGCGTCCAGACACTCCTGATCAGTAGCAGTGGTATATTCGACACGACCAGCATCTTTCAGGAAGCTGTGCTGTGGCCCTACACCCGGATAATCCAGCCCAGATGCAATCGAGTGTACCGGGAGTGGCTCACCCTGCTCATCTTCCAGCACATAACAGGCCATACCGTGTAACTGACCCGGTTTACCTAAGGTGAGGGTTGCAGAGTGCATATCGGTATTCAGGCCATGACCGGCTGGCTCAACACCAACCAGTTTTACTTCCGGATCATTCAGAAACGCGGTAAAAGCGCCCACAGCATTAGAACCACCACCGACACAAGCCACAATATAATCCGGCTGTGCACCAAAACGTTCCTGCGCCTGAACTTTAATTTCATCACCAATAATGGCCTGGAAATCACGTACCATCATCGGGAATGGATGCGGTCCCACCACCGAACCAATCGCATAAATATAGTTTTTCGGATCTTTTAAGTATTCTTCGAAGGCGCTGTCTACCGCATCTTTTAAGGTTGCAGTGCCGCGGGTCACGGAAATCAGCTTGGCGCCCAGAATTTTCATTTTTACGACATTGGGATGTTCTTTCTCAATATCGACCTGACCCATGTGAATTTCGCATGGAATACCCACCAGAGCACAGGCGGTCGCCAATGCCACGCCATGCTGACCAGCGCCAGTTTCGGCAATGACTTTGGTTTTGCCCATATATTTGGCCAGCAAGGCTTCACCTAAACAATGGTTAATTTTATGTGCACCAGTGTGATTTAAATCTTCACGTTTTAAATAGATTTGTGCCCCGCCCAACTGCTCAGATAAACGCTTGGCATGAAATAGCGGACTTGGACGACCCACATAATGTGCGAATAGCTCAGCCAGTTCCTGCTGAAATTCCGGAGTCTGACGAATTTCTTCGTAGGCCACTTTAATATCATCCATCGCCGCTTTCAGATGCGGTGGAATAAACTGCCCGCCATATTCACCAAAAAAGCCATCTTCATTGGGTAAGGCAACGCCATTCATCTGAGAGTTCATGCAGTATTCCTTCTATTTTATGAAGCTTAACGCGCCAAATAACGGGTTAAATCTTCAATCCCCTTTAACGTCATGGGATACATATGATTTTCAAAAATTTGCTGAATTAAACCGATGGTCTGGGTGTAGTGCCAATATTGCTCTTGTTCCGGGTTCAGCCAGGCGGTTTTATCAAAATGCTGGCGTAAACGGCGCAACCACACCTGCCCGGCCTCATCATTCATATATTCCACTGAACCCCCAACGGCATTCAGCTCATAAGGTGCCATACTGGCATCCCCGACCACAATGACACGATAGTCGCGTCCGTAGGTGTTGAATAAATCCCAGGTATTCATACGGGTGTGTGAACGGCGTACATTGTCTTTCCAGACATAATCGTACAGGCAGTTATGAAAATAAAAATATTCCAACGTTTTAAATTCGGTTTTGGCCGCACTAAACAGCTTTTCACACTGGGCGATGTGCGCATCCATGGAGCCGCCGACATCAAACATCATTAATACTTTAACGCGGTTACGCCGCTCGGGTACCAGTTGCACATCCAGAATGCCCTGTTTGGCGGTTTCACGAATGGTGCCATCGACATCTAATTCTTCAGCCGCGCCCTGACGGGCAAACTTGCGCAGACGGCGCAGCGCCATTTGCATTTGCCGTGAACCGAGCAGCTGGTCATCATCCAGATTACGGTATTGACGCTGTTCCCAGACTTTAACCGCCGAACGTTTACGGCCCGGCCCGCCTATACGCACCCCTTCAGGATGGTCGCCATAGGCACCAAACGGCGAGGTTCCACCGGTTCCAATCATGCGGTTACCGCCCTGATGCTTTTTATGCTGTTCGCGTAAACGCTCTTCCAGCATTTTCATCAGCTCTTCCAGTGAACCGGCTTTTTTCAGTTCTTCGCGCTGCTCCGGGGTTAAATGCTTTTCCAGCAGCTCCAGATCAAACCAGTCTTTGGGTAATTTATGGACCTGATTCAGAAATTCATCCAGATCAAAGGTCGAGATACCATCAAAGTAATCTTTCATGGCCCGGTCGAACTTGTCAAAAAAGCGCTCATCCTTGACCATAATGGTTTTGGCCAGATGATAAAACTCATCCTGATTGGCAAAGACCAGACCTTCTGCCACTGCACGGTTCAGGTCAATCAGTTCGCGGGTAGTGACCGGGACGCCGTATTTTCTTAAGGTATAAAACAATCGCACAAACATGTGGCGATTACTCCCTTAACGACGGGCCATAAAGGCTAAGCGTTCCAGTAACTGAACATCCTGCTCGTTTTTAATCAGCGCACCGTACAACGGTGGAATGGCTTTGGTTTTGTCAGCATTACGCAGAATATCGTCCGGCATGTCATCCGCCATTAACAGGCTTAGCCAGTCAATCAGCTCAGAGGTTGAAGGTGGTTTTTTCAGGCCCGGAATCTGGCGTAGTTTAAAGAATACCTGTAAGGCTTCTGACACCAAAGTCGTGGAGATATTCGGGAAATGCACATTGATGATGTCGCGCATGGTGGCTTCATCAGGGAAATCAATATAATGGAAGAAACAGCGACGCAAGAAAGCATCGGGCAGTTCTTTTTCATTATTGGAAGTGATGATCACAATCGGACGCTGCGTTGCGCTAATGGTTTCGCCAGTTTCATAAACGAAAAAGGACATTTTATCCAGCTCATGCAGCAAGTCGTTTGGAAACTCGATATCGGCCTTGTCAATCTCGTCAATCAGCAGTACACAGCGCTCTTCACTGCTAAACGCTTCCCACAGTTTGCCCGGCTTGATGTAGTTTTTAATATCATAAACCCGGTCATCCCCCAGCTGGCTATCACGTAAACGCGACACGGCATCATATTCATACAGGCCTTGCTGGGCTTTGGTGGTCGATTTGATATGCCAGGTAATCAGTTTCAGTCCCAGGCTTTGCGCGACCTGCTCGGCCAGTAAGGTTTTACCGGTACCCGGTTCACCTTTAATTAACAGGGGCTTCTGTAAACGACGTGCCGCCTGCACCGCCAGCTTTAAGCTGTCAGTGGCGATGTATTGATCAGTACCAGTGAAGTGTTGTGTATCTACAGACATGAGATAACCTTATTTCAATTTAAACTTATTTTTGTAATTAAAGCGCTGCGCTGTTGTTCTTGGCAGCAAGACCTGCTTTACGCTGGCTATATTTAGACCAGAAATAACCAACCACCAGTCCTAAGCCAATCACCACCAGAATGGCAGATAAATTGGACCAGACCAACGGCATTTCCTTGGTTAATACACCAAACAGCAAACCAAAGGTGGCCGGTGCAATACCTGCATTATGCCCTTCGGAAATGGTAGGCGTCAGCAAGATGGCAAAGACCACAATCCAGCTTACGCCGCCAAGTGGATGAGGCAGACGTTTGGCAATTTCATACCAGCACCATAAAATAATCAGGCTACCCAATAGATAGACCGTAACGGCAATGGTATTTTCAGGAATTGATTCTAAAAAAGTCATTAAATTTTCCATCACTCAACTCCTGAATTTAACTTAGGCACCGCGTAAGCCTTCTGGCTCAACCGCATTCGGATTAATTAAACCTTCTGGCGGCATTTGAATAAAGAAGCCTTTGGTTTGAATCGAATCCATGACATGCAGAATATTGGCCCGCGCGAGTTTACGGTTTTCATGCAATTCTAAATCCATGACAAACGTTGCACGACCAAATGCAGTACGCAGTACTTCCGGTACCACTTCAAGCGGATCTGCCGCTTCTGCTTGATCATCTTGGCTTTCAATACGAGCGACATAAAGATACATTTCATCTTTTTTGCTCGATTTATAAATTGAACAGAACATATTCAGCACAATACTCGTTTAACTCAGGCCAAAGCATACATCAAAAAAAAGACGGATACATTAGTGATTATTAACGCATCAGTCGTGATTGTGTACAAATCATAATTCTGGCAGCAGTTTGCTGTTTTTTTAATCCATCACTTTCATATGATTGGATAAATACTGCTGATCTTGATGCAGCACTTCAATCAGCGGCTTGGTCAGCAGATCATAACGCCAGCCCAATAAATAGCCCGGCAAATCCTGCTCATCATTTTTAAATACCACATGCTGATACAGGGCATTCAGCCATTTTTTCCGCATCAGTACTTCTTTGGGGATACCGGTTTCATTGACGCCGCGCTGAATCACCTGCTCAATGTGCTGTCCCACCTCTTTGGAAGAATGGCGAATTGGACGCGCCATGCGCAGCGGCCAGTGCTCTGGATCGGGCAGGAATTTCAACAGGTCTAAAATGGTTTTGCCATGTTCACGTAAAATATTCGGACGGATTTCCTTCACGTGTGACAGCTGAAAATTATTTTTCGGATTTTTTTCAACCAGATCCAGTAAGGTGGTATTTTTCAGAATAAAGCTGCGTGGCTGGTTTAAAGCCTTAACCATCTGTTCACGCCAGACCACCAGTTGCTGTAACTGCATAAGCTGACGGCGTGAATGGCGGTAATTACCGACATCCTGATACAGACGCTCTAGCGGTGTATCTTCCCCAATTTCCTGGGTTAAATGACGGCAGTCTTCTACCACCAGATTCAGTAACGATTTTTGCTGCAAGTCCTGCTGTACTTTTTCTGCCAGTTGCATTAAATACAGCACATCATTGGCTGCATATTGCAACTGTTCCGGTGATAATGGTCGCGCCAGCCAGTCCGAACGGGTCTGGTCTTTGTCAATATCGACCTCTAGCACCTGCTTTAGAGCATTCTGATAGCTGACCTGCAGACCATAGCCCAAAAAGGACATGCCAACCTGGGTATCAAATACATTTTTCAGTGATTTTTGCTGGGCATAATGATAGATCAGGTCGATATCTTCGCCGCAAGCATGGAAAATATTCTGCTGCGCCTGGAAGATTTTTTCCCAGAACGCCGAAAGATTCAGCGTTGTTCCATCCAACAAATAAACTTTTCCTGCGACATTAATCTGGAACACCCCCAATTTGGGCCATAAGGTATCAACCTTGATGAATTCGGTATCCAGTCCATAGGTAGAGTTTTGACTCATTAATGTTAAAACATTTTCAAAGTCTTGTTGCTGTTGAATAAATTGGAACATAGCAGAGAGAGTCGTTAAAGTTTCTCAAGGGGTATTTTAACCAATAAATATAATTTAGCTATAAAAAAATAAAACTTACGGTATATTTTGCTGATTTTTTTTTAAAGTTTAAGCTCAAGATAAACAAAAGTTTATATTTTTTATATCTTAGTTAAAATTTCAATATTTGATTAAGACACTATTTAAAAAGTTGAAATCTGATGAAATAAGCACCGGAGTACTTATTTCATGCGCATACGGTTATGGACAGCCTGACTTAAAGTATGACTGTCGATATATTCCAGTTCACCACCTTGCGGCACACCTTGAGCAATCCGGGTCATCTGTACCGGTAAATGCTTGGTCGCTTCAACCAGATAATGCGCCGTCGCCTGACCTTCTACTGTGGCATTGGTCGCCAGAATCACTTCTTTAACCTGCCCCGAGCTTAAACGATGAATTAAAGCCGGAATCCCGATTTCTTCCGGGCCAATCCCGTCAAGCGGCGATAAATGCCCTCCCAAAACATGATATTTGCCGCGGAAGCTGCCACTTTGTTCAATTGCCATCACATCGGCTGGCGATTCCACTACGCAGAGTAATTCTTCATCACGTTCCGAAGATGCGCAGATATTGCACACTTCATCTTCGGTTAAAGAATGGCAAATGGAACACTCATGAATATGTGTGGTCGCTTCATTTAAGGCATAAGCCAGACCCAGCGCGCCTTCACGGTTTTTCATGATCAGGTGCAAGGCCATGCGCTGGGCCGATTTTGGCCCAACACTTGGCAAAATACGCAAGGCTTGTACCAGTTGATCAAAACGATCGCTGAACACAGATGCGCTACCTTAGAACATGCCTGCCAAACCTGGTGGTAAGCCCATACCAGAATTCGCTGCTTTCATACGTTCTTCAGAAATGGTTTCTGCCTGACGCGCTGCATCATTCATGGCCGCAGCAATCAGGTCTTCAATCATGTCTGGATCGTCTTGTAACAGTTCAGGATTAATTTCAATACGCTTCACCACGTTACGGCAGGTCATGGTTACTTTGACCAGACCACCGCCCGCTTCGGCATGCACTTCAGTTTGTGCCAGTTCTTCTTTGGCTTTCTTGATATTGTTTTCTACTTCTTTCTGCATGCGCTGCGCTTGCTGCATTAACATATTAATGTTCATAAAAATCTCCGAACAAAACTGACATCTTTGGCTAAGCACTCTACACGAAAATTCAGCAAAAAGATGTCAGAATTTATAAATTAAATCAGGTCTAAACCACGGCTAAGGTCGCGCATAATATCATCAATATCTTCCAGACCCACAGAAACACGAATTAAACCTTCTGAAATACCGGCTTGCTGTTTGGCTTCGGCAGACATACGGCCATGTGAGGTGGTAGCAGGATGGGTAATTGTAGATTTTACATCGCCAAGGTTACTGGTAATGGATAAGAAACGCGTGTTATCAATGACGGTCCATGCGCCTTCACGCTCACCTTTCACCACGAACGATACAACACCGCCAAAACCGCTTTGTTGCTTTTTCGCTAATTCATGCCCCGGATGCTGCGGCAAACCGGCGTAATATACGGTTTCCACTTTTGGATGGGCATCCAGCCATTCTGCCAGCTTCTGTGCACTAGCACAGTGGGCTTTCATTCGCAGGTTCAGAGTTTCCAGACCTTTAAGGAAGACCCAGGCATTAAACGGGCTCATCGAGTTACCCAGGGTACGAATCACGCCATTAATTTCTTCCAATAACTGATGATTACCGACAACAGCACCACCCAAGGCACGGCCCTGACCATCAATATATTTGGTTGATGAATAAATGATTAAATCCGCACCAAATTTAATCGGCTGCTGTAAAACCGGGGTACAGAAAGTATTGTCGACGGCAAACAAGGCATTGGCTGCATGGGCAATATCGGCAATCGCTTGCAAATCACCCACTTGTGCCAACGGGTTAGATGGGGTTTCAATAAACAGTAAACGTGTATTCGGGCGAATCGCCTGCTGCCAGGCCGCTAAATCTTCCAGATCAACAAAGGTTACATCTACGCCAAATTTCATGATGTATTTTTCAAATAATGAAATGATCGAACCGAATACCGCGCGTGAACACACCACATGATCGCCGGCTTTTAAATAGGCCAGGGTAATTGCATGTACTGCAGCCATACCTGAACTGGTGGCCACGGCACGTTCTGCGCCATCGAGCACTGCTAAGCGTTTTTCAAAAGTATGGACAGTCGGATTGGTATAACGGGAATAAGTATTCCCTTCAATTTGCCCAGAAAATTTGGCGGCTGCATCAGCTGCACTTTCGCAAACAAAAGACGATGTTAAAAAGATGGGTTCACTATGCTCACCCTCGAAGGTACGGTCATGACCAGTACGAATTGCCAAAGTATCTAACTGATATTCGATCTCGTCTTGTTCGCTCATCTCGATTTTCGCCCTTAGACTACCGTTATAAGAATTGCCAACATTTTGAGCGCCCAAGGTGTTTAAGGTCAAGGTAAAATATGGAAATATCGCTTAGACTTCATCCAACTCAGCGTCATGACAAGCAGATAGAGGCTATGAACCCAGTACAGAAAAAATTTGCAGATCAACGCAAGAAGTTAAAAAACTTATCGACCCGGCTTTTTAACAGCAAGACTTTGGTGCTCTCCCAAACCACACCGTATGAGATCATTGGCGAATACCAGCACGCACAAATCCGTTATTACGCTTCACCCAATAAAGCCTATCAGGAGCCGCTGGTCTTTGTTGCGCCGCTGGCGATTAATATGGCGATTTATGATTTGTATCCCTATCGCTCTTTAATCAAGCATTTCCAGCATAGCGGTTTTGATGTCTACCTGATTGACTGGGGACGTTTAAACTATACCCATCGTCATTTAAATTTTATGTACTTTATTAATGCTGCGATTCCGCATTGTATTGAGCAGATTCGACAGCATTCCCATAGTGAGCAGATTTCCCTGCATGGCTGGAGTATGGCCGGCGTCTTTGTGATGCTGTATACCGCCTATCGTCAACCTCAGATTGTGAAAAACCTGATGGTGCTGGGCAGCCCGGTAGATAGTTATGCTTCCGGTCGCATCGGCCAGCTGTTTAAACGCAGCAACCAGCTGATTTCACGTAATCACAAATTAAAACAGGCCTTACATCAGGGCTCTATTCCCCCACATTTCATTCATACACCCGGCATCATCAACGCTTTAGGTTTTAAAATTCTAGATCCTAAAGGCTGGCTGGACAGTCAGCGCCAGCTGTTTCTCAACCTGCATGATCCGCAAATACTGCATGAACATGCCACGCTGGGGAATTTCCTGAACAATATGATCGATTATCCGGGCGGGATTAATCAGGACATGGTACTGAATGTCTGGCTGCAAAATCCGCTGAAAAACGGCATTATCCGCCTGAAGGATGAACATATTGAACTAAAAAATATTCGCTGTTCTTTATTTGTCGGGGCCGGGCAAAGCGACCAGATTGTGACGGCTGCCGCTGTACAGCCTTTAAGCCAGTTGACAAGTAGTACAGATGTCACGTTTACTCTTATTCCGGGTGGTCACTTAGGCCTGATGTCCAGCCAGAAAAGTGCCAATGAATTCTGGCCCAAGCTGACCCGGTGGCTCGAGCAAAGATCGACAAAAATACACAAGGAAACCGCATGATTCAGTCTGTTGCATTTATTGGTTTGGGCGCTATGGGATACCGCATGGCGGCGCATTTACCCCAGCATTTCGATACAGTCTATGTCTGGAACCGTAATTTTGCCAAAGCCGAGCAACACGCAGCGGAATATGCTACACAGGCGGTTGAGCTTGAACAGGCCGTACAGGCCGATGTGATTTTTTCCTGCCTGCCGACCAGCCAGGATGTAGAACATCTGTTAGAGGGTTTGACGCTAAAAGCCGGCTCTATCTGGGTAGACTGTACCAGCGGTGTGCCTGATTCTGCCAAAAAAGTGGCTGCGCAGCTCAAAGCACAACAGGTCGATTTTTTAGATGCACCTGTGAGTGGACAAACCATCGGTGCAGAAAAAGGCACCTTAACCGTGATGGTGGGCGGTGATGCGCAAGCTTTTGAAAAAGCCCTACCCGCAATGCAGGCTTTTGGGCAACTGATCAAGCATGTCGGTGAACCGGGCGCTGGTTTTGCTGTTAAAGCCATTAACAACATGTTGATGGCTGTGAATTTATGCGCCATTGCCGAAGGATTTACCACCTTAAAAGCGCATGGGGTAAACTTAAACGAAGCGCTGGATTGTATTAATGCCTCAAGCGGCAAAAGCGCGGTAACGGAAATGGTATTACCCCAGCGTATTCTTAATCGCGCATTTCCACTAACCTTTGCCCTGCCGCTACTGGCCAAAGACACCGGAATTGCTTTAGACTTGGTACGCGATGCAAAACTTTCAGCACCGGTACTGGGGCTGGCCCAAAGTTTGATACAGGCTGCCAATGCTACTGCTGAACCAGATAGCGACTTCTCCAGCGCCGTTAAAATGTATGAGGCCTGGAGCAAGATTACAATTGAGTAAGATCTGGCCATTGAATAATCAGAATAAAACCTAATATTGTGAGTAGATGCTTACCCACAATGTTATTACAGAGGAAACTCGTATGAATAAGCTCACTGTTGCATTATTGACCAGTCTTGCAACATTCATTGGGGCAAATACCACGGCTTTTGCTTCAGCACAGGAATGTCAAAAGCTGAAAAATGATCATGATGTGATTTATGCATCAAAAGGCTTCTGCTTTAAAGATCCTGAAGCCAAAGCCAAGTTTGGCAATGACAACTGCTATACCACCAAGCCAAAATTTTCTGAAAGAGAGCAACAACGACTTGACGAAATCAAGGCGCGTCAGAAAGAATTGAACTGTAAATAATTCAATGCATTGATTAAAGGAAATATCATGGCTTACGATGATCAAAATATTTTTGCAAGAATCCTGCGTGGAGAACTGCCTGCAATTAAAGTCTATGAAGATGAACAGGTTCTTGCGTTTATGGACATCATGCCTCAGGCAGATGGTCATACACTGGTCATCCCGAAATCACCTGCGGTTACCCTGCTCGACTTAGATCCACAAGTCGCAGCCTACACCATTCAGGTGGTGCAGAAAGTTGCCAAAGCCATGGAAAAAGCCTTAGGGCTAGATGGAATTGTATTAATGCAGCTGTCTGGCGCTGCTGCGGGACAAACTGTACCGCATGTTCATTTCCACCTCATTCCAACCTCGGTACATCAACTCAGCAAACATGCTGCGCAGATGGGTGACCAGGAAAAAATCATGCAACTGGCTGAAAAGATTAAGGCAGTGCTTTAAAATATTTTCCCCGGTGAAATGTAAAAATGAATGGAGCGACTGCTCCATTTTTTTAAGCAGAACTTCTGCTAAACCTATTTTTATGACACTAAGGTGTCAATTCGCTTGCAATTAAGTGATTCATTTTAAAAATTTTTCCAGATTTTTAAATTTATCTTTTTATAACAATGCTATTAAAAGTAAGTTTTTGATCTGATTTGTACTTTTTAATATTTTTGAAATATTTCCTTAATATTACTGTCGCATTTGTAAGGAATACTTAGCACCAATAGAGAACGGGGTAGATCAATCCTACTTCTGAACAATGTTTAGGACTAAAAACAATAGTCTGTATTGGAGCTACACATGAAAAAAACGCTTTGCGCATTAGCAGTTGGGGCAACCTTATTTACACCAGCATTAGCTATGGCTGCTGATGTAAAAGTATATGGTCGTGCACACGTATCTTTAGACTACCTAGATAATGGTGCAGACTATAATGAAGTGACTTTGTCTTCAAACTCATCTCGTTTAGGCTTCAAAGCTGAACAAAAATTAGAAAACGGCCTGACTGTTTTTGGTCAAATCGAACAAGAAGTAAACTTTGCAAGTGGCGCTAAAGATGAGGATGATGGCGTTGACTTTGCAACACGTGATACTTTCGTTGGTTTAAAAGGTGATTTTGGTCAGGCACGTGTAGGTCGTTTTGACAGCCCGTTTAAAGCCGCTCGTGGCCCAGTCAACTTCTTTGGCGACCAATTAGGTGATATCCGTAACGTAACACGTGTTGGTAACTTACGTTTTGATGAACGTAATGCCAATACAATTGAATATAAGTCACCAAAATTGGGTGGTGGTTTTAATGTAATCGGTGCTGTATCTTTACACGGCGAAACTGAAGTAGCTAGCGATGAGAAAAGCAAAGCATACGACTTGGCTTTAACTTATAAAGAAGGTCCAGTTGATTTTGCTGCTGCTTATGAACACTATGAAGAAGATGCTGACAAGAAAGAACGTGATGGCTTCCGTGTTGCAGCTGCATATAAAATTACACCAGAATTCAATCTAGGTGCTTTATATCAATATTTAACTCATGATGATGATGTTGCAAACCCAGATGCCCAAGTATTTGGTGTAGCAGCGGATTATAAGTTTGCGCCAAAAACTTATTTACGTGGTCAAGTATTCCACCGTGATGTAGATGCAGATGATGCAAATGCAACTCTTCTTGCAGTGGGTGTTGAACATCGCTTAGATAAAGCGGTACGTGTTTATGCGAACCTGGCTACTGTACTGAATGATGAAAACTCAAAATTAACTCCATGGTCAGCAGGTCGTAGTACAAAAACTTCAGATATTACCGGCGGCGCTAATGGTGAAGATGCATTCGGTCTTTCTCTAGGTTTCCGTTACGACTTCTAAGTCTTAACCGAAATTAAAAAACAAAAAAACACGCTTCGGCGTGTTTTTTTATATCCAGATTTATGGATTTAAAAAGCCAACCTCAGGTTGGCTTCATTATATAAACAGGCTTATCTTTTCAAGAAACCTGACACCATATTCAGCACATTCTGAATATCATTATTGGCTTCAGTTTTACTGGTCTGCTCACCCTGTGGAGTTAAAGAGTCAATAATCTGTGGCAACACCTGTGAAATTGCGCCATAAATATCCTGTTTAGGGGCATGGGTTTGCTGCGCTACCTGTTCCACTTCTTCATCATCAAACAGATTCTGGACTTCCTGCGGATTCACACTGGCATTCTCGCCCGGCCCGGTCGAAACCCAGTCATCCACCTGGCTGCTTAGGCCCTGACCTTTTAATTTGTCCAGTGCACCTTGCAAACCACCCTGCTTTTGAATCCAGGCCAGCACCAAAGGCAATACCGCAACCAGAAGAGAAGTTTTAGAACCACCACCTAGCCCCTGACTGGAACCACCGAATTGGCCCAGCACAGAGCCTAAAATCCCACCCAAACCGCCTTGCTGGCTTTGCCCACTCTGCTGGTGATTATTTCCCAGTTGACCTAGAACTGAACCGAGAATACCGCCTAGCCCAGCACTTTGTTGGGATTGCTGCTGATTAGAATTTGAACCTAAGGCCTGTTTCGCCAAAATTTCCACAATATTGCTTAAGTTTGTCATGATTTTTATTTCTTCCTTTAATGACATTCACTCAGCATACGATGCTTCATTCATTTGAAACATCCGAAATTGTTATGTTTTTGCAAAAACCGCAGAAAAGCTGAGCATTACCAGCGATATTTATCCCAGTTTTCCGGGTTAGCCCAGAATTTGGAATTAAACCAGTCCGGTACATGCTTATAGGTCAAAATATTAAATTGCCACAACATTAGGTCATGCTGCGGCTGGCTTTTATCCATCAGTTGGGTAAAGCCCAAGGCACGTAATAAAGGTTCATCTTGACGTTTAGTCACCACCACCATACGTTTGGCCAGCAAATCACGCAGTTTCACCAAAAGCTGCGATTTCTGCGCGCTGCTCAAATCTGCCATTTCTTCAGTATCGAGTAGTACAAAAGCCAAATCAAAACGCTGGGTAAAAGGCAGATTTAAAAGCGTAGTTACGTTAAAATATTGCCATTGAATTGTCTGATGATGATCGTATTGTTCAAGATGTTGACCAATACACAATGCAGTAGAAACTGGCTGCTCCTGGGTTAAATCGTCTAGCATAGAAGTGATGACATTCATCTCAGCCATGACTGCATTCCTTATGATGAAAGTGAGTATTTTTTATGGAACTACAAGGCATTTGCCATAAAATGCATGCAGGTCTAAAGGACCTTAGTGTAACTGATCAACAGACACACCGGGCAAATGTTGAATATAAATTTATTCTGGATCGCTCAGAAATCGAACTGCCTTTTCGCTTGGGTCAAGAAATAGAAATTGAATGGACCGGCAATATTTACTGTGTTTCTTGCGGCAGCAAAACTCCAAAATCCTATTCACAAGGTCACTGCTTTAAATGCTTTAAAACCAAAGCGTCCTGTGACATGTGTATTATGAAACCGGAAACCTGTCATTATCATTTAGGCACTTGCCGCGAAGAAGAATTTGCACGATCTGTCTGCTTCCAACCGCATGTGGTGTACCTAGCCAACTCCAGTGGCTTAAAGGTCGGAATTACCCGTATTGGCCAAATGCCAACACGCTGGCTGGATCAAGGGGCGACTCAGGCCTTACCGATTATGAAAGTCGGCTCTCGTCGTTTATCTGGGCAACTGGAAATCATGTTTGGTTCACAAATTGCCGATAAAACTGACTGGCGCAAACTGCTCAAAGGTGAAGCTGAACCGGTCGATTTAATTGCGACCCGTGACCAGCTGATTGAAGAATTTGCACCAAAAATCAGCACCATTCGTGAAGAATTTAACCAGAATCTTGAGTTTAATGAAACATTGGAATTGATGGAGCAGGAACGTCCACGTGAGTTTATTTATCCAGTGGAACAGTATCCTGAAAAAATTAAATCGCATAATCTGGATAAGACCCCGGTGATTCGCGGCAAACTTTTCGGGATTAAAGGACAATATTTAATTTTAGATACTGGCGTAATTAATATCCGTAAATATACTGGCTATGAACTGATTATCCGTACTGAATAAACTTTTCACCAAAATATAAGCATAATAAAAAACCGGCGTTTGCGCCGGTTTTTTATTATGCAGTCAGACTTATTCAATATCTGCTTTAGCTTTCAGATACTGGGTATAGTCATCCAGTTCTTGCTGGGCGCGCAGCTGTTGATACAACTTGGCCAGCTCCTGTAACTGTTCAGGCGTTAAAGCATTTGAAGTGGTACGGTTCACATTCGATACTGCCACGACCACCAGTTCATTTGGCAAAGCTGCCGTGGTCACAGACCACATCCCTTGCTTCGGTGGCATCAAGCTAAATGCAGCACGCTCAATTTCACGCTTTAAACGACCTTCAGCACGGGTAAATACACCAGCATCTTCAAAACGGATTTGCTGCTGAGCCAAGACTTCTGCAGCCGGTTGCGTCTTGAACTCATCCAGTGATTTCTGGATTTTGGCTTTGGCTGCATTAAAGGCTTTTTCTTCAATCAGTTTGGCACGTACACGTGGTGTTGCTTCAGCCAGGGTTTGCACACCCGCAGCATGATACTCACGTACTTTCACCCAAACCACATTACCATTGGCCATTTGGATGTTACTTGAAGCGTTACGATCGCCATTTTTCACATCATCATTAAACAGTTTCACCTTCACACTTGGATCAGATAATACTGGATGCTGAGAGGCCAGACTAAAGCCTTTTACCGATTCAACCTTGGTGCCTTTGACTTCCTGAGATACCACATCCAGCGCATCACTACCCACCACCATCTCATTCAGGCTATTTACCGTATCCGAGAAGGCATTTTGCTGTTTGGTCTTTTTCAGTTCTGCAGTTAAACGGGCTTTTTCCGCTTCAAAAGAAGGCACCTGAACTGCATCGGTTTCAACCTGAATTAGATGATAACCATATTGGGTTTTCACCGGCTGAGAAATCTGACCTGATTTCAGACTGGTGACTGCCTGATCAAAGGCATTGCCAAAGGCACCCACGTCATAAGCCTCAAATAAGCCACCCTTGTCTTTAGATTCCGGGTCTTCTGAATATTTCTGTGCAGCAGCGGCAAAACTGGTGCCCTGCTGGATTTCAGCATACACCTGATCCGCCAGTTTTTTGGCAGCTTCATCATCACGTGCATCGGTGGTAATTAAAATATGTTTAACCTCACGCGCTGCATTTTTTTGCTGGGCTTCAACAAACTTGTCATAGGCCTGTTGCAATTCTGCATCGGTGATTGCAGCTTCAGTCGCGGAAATATGTGCTGGCGTCAGAACAATAAAGTCGACATCAACATTGGCGACCTGCTTAAACAGGGTCGAATGTTTATTGTAATAATCACTGATTTCTTGCGCTGAAACCTGAATATTTTTCTTATATTCATCCAGTTTAATGCTGGATAAATGCAAGGTACGCTGTTCGGTTTGTAAATTGGCAATCTGCTGGATATCCAGCTCGCTCACCAAGGCATGATCCATAAAGCTCGCGCTAAGCATTTTCAAGGCATGATCCTGACGCAGATTCTGGATTAAAGCCTGACTGCTCATACCCACTGAACGCAGGTAATTGGCATACAGTGCTTCAGAAAACTGGCCATTTTCCTGAAAGCTTGGTTGCTGGGCAATCATCTGCTCAATTTGCGCATCGCTTAAGGAAATACCCAAATGTTCAGTCTGTTGTAACAGCAAGGTGCGTGCAATCAGAGTATCGAGTGCTTTATTTTCAATATACGCCTGATTCAACAAGGTCTCATCGCCCTGTGTATAGCTGAGATATTGTTGTTTTAATGAGTTGGATAAGGCTTCTAATTCCTGTTTGGAAACCTGTTGCCCATTTACTGATTTTGCCGAGTCGGCAGAATTGCCGCCACTAAAATATCCTTCAATACCTACAAGTGCTAAAGGGATCAGAAACAGAACGAGCAAAACCTTGCCCAACCAGCCCTTAATAACATTACGAAAAGATTCCATAAGTATTCCAATATTTTACTTGTGCAGGATTTTAACCGAAAACCCTCAGCGAATGAATGTATTAAAGCCCGAAACTCTGATTATTAATAAAAAACGCGCCAGGAGGCGCGTTTAATACTGCTTAAAAGATCAAGCTACAGAATCTTTTAAACCTTTACCCGCTTTGAAGCTAGGTACTTTGCTTGCTTTAATCTCAAGTGTTTCACCAGTTTGTGGGTTACGGCCTGTACGAGCAGCACGTTCTTTCACATTGAAAGTACCGAAGCCCACTAAAGTCACTGTGTCGCCTGCTTTCAGCGCTTCAGTGATTGAAGCAATTGTAGCGTCTAAAGCCTTACCAGCGTCAGTCTTAGACAATCCCCCTTTCTCTGCAATTGCATCAATTAATTCTGATTTATTCATGAAGATTACGTCCTCTTAATATCGTTTATTTAAGGTCCAAAGATTTCGTTTAAGTTACCGTAATGCCTTTATAGCAATGCTTTGAGGGTAAAAGCAATACTCTCCAGACGCATTTATACAAAATAAGTTGCAAAAATCTGCCAAAAAATGCCAAAGCTGTCGAGATTTTCACTTTTTCAGGAGTTGTTCTTTTAATTGCTTATTTTCTTCAATTAAAGCATCGACTTTGCTGTGCAGTTGCAGCACCAGCTGCTCTAAATGCTGGATATCTTTCACGGTTACCAGCCCTATACGGTTCAAGGAATGATGAACACTATGGTCAATCATCCGTTCGACCTTATCTTTGGTATCGACCACCGATTCTTTGGCCTTTTCAGAAACTTTTTCTACGGTCTGATCGGCAATTTCGGTGGTTTTGGATTCCAGTTCTTCCCCCACCTTGACCAGTGAGTCAAATAATTTATTGCCTTCTTCTTCAGCACGGGAAAATGCGCCTAAGCCGGCCAGCCAGATCTGTTTGGTATATTTGCGAAAATCCAGCGCCGATTTACGCCCAGAACGTACTCTTGCTTTGTTTTTAGACGCTTTTTCATTTTCGTTTTGTGGTTCTGGCGATTCTACTGCTGCTTCATCCATTCGCATTTCTCCTGCTTATTTTGTATACCATTCAATATCATAAACCAACAAAATGCTCTTATAATAGCAAATTAAGCACTTGAACGTTTTGTTAAACTGTTCTACAAAGCAAGAATATTATGTATTACTTCCTGGTAATGCACCGCTTGGATATGCATGACTCGATCTGGTTAGGGACTAAATTGTATGAATGAATCGCAACAAAGACAAAATGAATCACATTTGTTGCTGACGATGGTGATGATTGTTCTGGAAACAATCTTTAGCTTTATCTTGAAATATGATCGTGTCGTTGCACTTCAGGCCAAAAAATTTGTAGACCAGAAAATTGCAGTCAAAATTAACAGCTATATCCCCTATTTCGACTTCTATGTGCAGTTTAGCGAACACGGCATCCTGTTTGATCTAAAAGCACCTGAAAAAGCCGTCGAATTAGATGTCCGTACCACATTGCTGGATTTGATTAAGATTTTTGTCTTGGGGAATCGCCGCAGTATTCGAGCCATGCGCATTGAAGGCGACCCGACTTTAAAAGATGAATTCCGTGATCTGCTGACCTTATTTAGTATTCCTAAGGTGCTGTCAGACTGGCGTCAATGGCTGGCCGATCCTGAACACGAGCAGGAACTGGAAACCTCTAAACACCGAATTGCCCCGCTGCTAGAGAAAATTGACCTGCAACGCTCGACCATTAATACCCTGCAAGTAGAAGTTAAACAGTATAAAAACCGCATTCGTCGCATGCAACGCAACCAAAAGCGAATTAATCTGGCTTTTAGTCTAATTACTCTGCTATTAATTGCGTTATTAGTGTATAATTTATGGATCGTTTAAATCCTTAATTTCCCTGCGATTGAATCGAATATCCGAATAATAAAAAAACTTGACTATTTTAGTCAGGATTCATAGAATCTACACATCTAGTCCAACCATGTGTATCGAATCATGCGCTTAACCACTCGCGGTCGCTACGCAGTGACTGCTCTACTTGATCTAGCTTTGCAGCCAACTGAACAAACGATCACTCTTGCAGAAATTGCAGCTCGACAATCTATTTCTGTCGCTTACCTTGAGCAGTTATTTGCGAAATTAAAGCGTCACGGCCTGGTTTCCAGTATTCGTGGAGCCAATGGTGGTTATCACCTGGCGCGCAGTGCCGATACAATCACCGTATTAGAAATCATTGAAGCTGTAAATGAAACGGTTGATGCCACCCGTTGTGACCATAAAGGCAACTGCCAGAATGGTGCAATGTGCTTAACCCATGATTTATGGCAAGAACTCTCCCACCATATTGCCGATTATCTTGCAAAAATCACCCTTGCTGACCTTGTAGCTCGTGACAACGTTCAAGCCGTTGCAATTCGCCAAAATTCAGCATCTTTTGATTCAGCCCTTTTATCGGTTACAGGTATTTGACATGAAACGTCCGATCTATCTTGACTATGCAGCAACAACTCCTGTAGACCCTCAAGTTGCAGAACGTATGATGGAATGCTTAACTTTCGAAGGCACCTTCGGTAATGCAGCATCTCGTTCACATGCCTATGGCTGGCAAGCAGAAGAAAAAGTGGAATATGCACGTGAACAAGTTGCGAACTTGATCAAAGCTGACCCACGTGAAATTGTCTGGACTTCAGGCGCAACTGAATCTGACAACCTTGCCCTAAAAGGTGTGGCTCAATTCTATGCATCTAAAGGCAAGCACATCATTACCTCTAAAATTGAACACAAAGCAATTTTAGATACCTGCCGCGAGCTTGAGTCTGAAGGCTTTGAAATTACCTATCTTGAGCCACAACCACAAACCGGTTTAATTACCCCGGAAATGGTTCAGGCTGCAATTCGTCCAGATACTATTCTTGTTTCCCTGATGATGGTGAACAACGAAATTGGTACCGTGACTGACGTTGCAGCAATTGGTGAAATTACCCGTGCCAACAAAATCTTCTTCCACGTTGATGCTGCACAGGCTGCGGGTAAAGTCGAGATTGATCTTTCAACCTTAAAAGTTGATTTAATGAGCTTCTCTGCGCACAAAATCTATGGCCCTAAAGGCATTGGTGCCTTATTTGTACGCCGTAGCCCGCGTGTGCGTCTGAAAGCGCAAATGCACGGTGGCGGTCATGAGCGCGGTATGCGTTCTGGTACGCTGGCGACCCATCAAATCGTAGGTATGGGCGAAGCATTTGAGCTGGCAGGTAAAAACCTGGAAGC
Source organism: Acinetobacter sp. Brlt_5 (assembly GCF_051949055.1). Lineage (NCBI taxonomy): Bacteria > Pseudomonadati > Pseudomonadota > Gammaproteobacteria > Moraxellales > Moraxellaceae > Acinetobacter > Acinetobacter sp. Brlt_5. The sequence continues at coordinate 69,834 of NZ_JAYJLP010000013.1, read as the reverse complement.
TGAACAAACCCGTTTACGCGTGTTACGTGACAAACTCTGGAATGGCCTGCAAGACCTTGAACAGGTGTTCCTGAACGGTCACCCGACTCAAAACGTAGCCAACTATTTAAACGTCAGCTTCAACTTTGTTGAAGGTGAATCGTTAATGATGGCGCTTAAAGATGCAGCAGTGTCTTCAGGTTCCGCATGTACGTCTGCAACCCTTGAGCCATCTTATGTACTGCGTGCGCTAGGTCTGTCTGACGAGCTTGCGCACAGTTCAATTCGCTTCAGTTTTGGTAAATACACCACTGAAGAAGATATTGATCATGTGTTATCAATTACCAAAGCTGCTGTTGAGAAATTACGTGAACTTTCTCCGCTTTGGGATATGTATAAGGAAGGTATTGACCTTTCTACAGTTGAGTGGGCGGAACACTAATTCGACTCTGAGATGAAGCTCTTTATTCAGCTTCATCTCATTGATAAAACGAATATTGACCCCATATTAATATTAACGCTGACCCCGAGGTTTGGAGAAGCAAAATGGCATATAGCGAAAAAGTAATTGATCATTACGAAAACCCACGCAACGTTGGTGTTTTAGACAAAAATGCAGACAACGTAGGTACAGGCATGGTCGGTGCACCAGCATGTGGCGACGTGATGCGTTTACAGATTCAAGTGAATAACGACGGTGTAATTGAAGAAGCACGCTTTAAAACCTATGGCTGTGGTTCGGCAATTGCATCAAGCTCACTAGTAACTGAGTGGTTAAAAGGTAAAACTTTGGACGAAGCTCAAGCCATCAAAAACATTGATATTGCAAACGAACTGGCTTTACCACCAGTTAAAGTACACTGCTCTGTACTTGCAGAAGACGCGATTAAAGCGGCTGTTGAAGACTATCGTACCAAACAGCAAAAAGCTTAATTGTTTCTCGTTTTAAAGACAGATTAACGGAGTTTTCATGATCCATTTAACTGAAAATGCTGCAACTCATATCAGCAATTACTTAAAGAATCGCGGTAAGGGTGAAGGTATTCGCGTTGGCGTGAAAACTTCCGGCTGTTCGGGTCTGGCCTATGTGCTTGAGTTTGTTGATGACGTCAATGCATACGATCAGGTATTTGAACAGCACGGTGTAAAAGTATTCGTTGACCCGAAAAGTCTGGTTTATCTTGAAGGTTTAGAGATGGACTATGTCAAAAACGGCTTGAATGAAGGCTTCGAATTCAATAACCCGAATAAAAAAGGTGAATGTGGTTGTGGTGAATCCTTCACGGTTTAATTCCCGACCTTCCCTTCTTTTGCAGATTAAAACAGTGTCTTGTACACTGTTTTAATCGCATTTATGCAGTCCTTTTTTGCAATCAATCGCGGATTATCTCTCCCATGAATCATTTTGAGCTGTTTAACCTGCCTGTAGCACTCGATATTGATTTGGCTACTTTAAAAGCAGAATTTTTAAAGTTACAGCAACAATATCACCCCGATAAAGCCGAAGATAAAGACCAGGCGCTGATTCAGTCCAGCGAAATCAACCAGGCGTATAAAGTTTTATCTCAGGTTGACAGCCGCGCAGGTTATTTACTGAGCTTAAAAAAACAGGATTATCATCTGGATCAGTCGATCAGTGATTTCGAGTTTTTACAGTCTGCCCTGGAAATTCGTGAGCAGCTGGATGATGCCCGCTCTGCCGATGAACTGGCTTCCCTGAAAACCGAAGTCCAGCAATGGATTGATGGTCTGGTTCGCGAATTTAAAATTGATTATGCAGATGAAGACTGGGGCGAAGCACGCGATACAGTACGTAAATTGCGTTTCTTCCAGAAAGTCATGACCGATATTGACAAGGCTGAAGATCGTTTCCTCGACGACGACAGCTTTGACCTAGATGACGATTTTTAATTTTATTTTTTCAAATTAACGTGCAAAGGATGTAACACAATGGCGCTCTTGCAAATTGCAGAACCAGGACAATCAAGCGCACCGCATGAACATCGCATTGCGATTGGAATTGATTTAGGCACCACACATTCACTGGTGGCCACTGTTCTTTCGGCGCAAGCCAAAGTCCTTCATGATGAACAAGGTCGTGTGTTACTTCCCTCAATTGTTCATTATGCCGAAAATACCACGCAATATGGCAATGATGCCAAACCGTTTATCACCAGCGATCCGAAAAATACCATTGTTTCAGTGAAACGATTTATGGGTCGCTCCAAGGCAGACATCAAGTTTCAGCACCCTTACGATTTAGTGGGTGAAGCCAATGAAATGCCGGCTTTTGAAACTGCACAAGGTCGTAAAACACCGGTAGAAATCTCGGCTGAAATTTTAAAACAGCTGAAAGACCGTGCTGAAGACAGCCTGAAAAATCCGGTCAATGGCGCAGTAATTACTGTTCCGGCCTATTTTGATGAAGCTCAGCGTCAAGCCACACGTGATGCAGCTCAACTGGCTGGCCTGAATGTGCTGCGCTTACTTAATGAACCGACTGCTGCTGCAGTGGCCTATGGTCTGGATCAGGACAGCAATTTAAGCACCGATCGCAACTATGTGATTTATGACTTAGGCGGCGGTACCTTTGACGTATCAATTTTACGTTTCTCGCAAGGCGTATTTGAAGTACTGGCGACCGGTGGTCACACTGCATTAGGTGGTGATGATCTGGATCGTTTAATTGTCAAATGGGCGAAAAAACAGCTGAATATTGCCAGCTTAAATGATACTGAATATGCCCACTTTGTGGTCGCAGCGCGTCAGGCCAAAGAAGCGCTATCGGATGCGGAATCGGTAGAACTGCAACTGTTAGACCAAACACTGACACTGGATCGTGCGACTTTTGAAAGCATTATTCAGGTGGCGTTAGACAAGACTATTAGTGTCTGCAAACGCGTACTGCGCGATGCCAAACTGGAACTGACCGATATTCAAAACGTAGTACTGGTTGGCGGCTCTACCCGCTCCTATGCCGTGCAAAAAGCTGTCCGTGAGGTATTTAACCAAGAACCGCTGTGTACTATTAACCCGGATGAAGTGGTTGCAATTGGCGCCTCTATTACGGCCAATCAGCTGATTGGTAATACCAAAGACGGTTCATTGCTGTTAGACGTCACCCCACTGTCTTTAGGTCTGGAAACCATGGGCGGTCTGGTCGAACGTTTAATTTCACGTAATACTGCAATTCCAGTTGCGCGTCGTCAGGAATTCACCACTTATCAGGATGGACAAACCGCCATGCTGATTCATGTGGTGCAAGGTGAACGTGATCTGGTTGAGCATTGCCGTAGTTTAGGCCGTTTTGTCCTGCATGGTATCCCACCAATGACTGCCGGTCAGGCGCGTATTGAAGTCACCTTCCAGGTTGATGCCGATGGCCTGCTTAGTGTTTCTGCCAAAGAAACGACTTCTGGCGTTTCCGCGCATATCGACATTAAACCGTCTTATGGTTTATCTAGCGAGGATACTGAGCGTTTACTGCTTGACGGTTTCAAATACGCAGAAGAAGACAAACACCTGCGTCATTTACAGGAAACCAAGGTCGAAGCACAGCGTGAACTGGAAGCTCTGGAGCAGGCACTAAAAGTTGATGCACAGCTATTGAGCGCAGAGCAACTGGACGCATTGAATAGTGCGAAAACCCATTTGTACAGCCAGCTTGAAACAACCGATATTCAGGCTATTGAACAGGCTGTTGAACAGCTTAAAATACACAGTGATGCTTTTGCTGCGCTTCGCATGAACCAGCATATTGATGCTGCTCTTAAAGGCACCAAGCTCGACGACTGGTCAAACTCAAACTAATTTAAGGTAAAGACTATGCCACGTATTAAAGTACTTCCACATGCGCAATTCTGCCCAGAAGGTGCTGAGTTTGAAGTTGAACAAAATGCCAACCTGTGCGAAAGCCTGTTAAAAAATGGCATTAAAATTGAACATGCCTGTGATATGTCATGTGCCTGCACCACCTGTCACGTGGTGGTACGCCGCGGTTTTGACAGCCTGGAAGAAATGAATGATGTCGAAGCTGATCTGTTAGATCGTGCTTGGGGTCTAGAACCTGATTCACGTTTATCTTGTCAGGTACAGGTGGTTGATGAAGATCTGGAAGTTGAAATTCCAAAATACACCATTAACCATGCTTCTGAAAATCACTAAGACTTAAAACAGAAAAACCACGCTCCGGCGTGGTTTTTTTTGACTTGATAGAACACTCAACAATCTTCGATCAAGCAGATCATCTATCTTTATAATTTAATGAAATTCCCGATCTGGTCGATTAACCTCGACTTCTTCAATCACTTCATCTTCCAGTTTTAATTTCACAATACCCTGCGAGTTGGTCAGTTTTTGCTGGGTCTGAATCCGTTTAATCATTTTTTCCAGCACACCAATCAGTTCCGGATATTCAAAGTTTTGCACTTCATCCAGATTCAGCAACAGATGAAAACCTTTGTATTCATAGTCAAACCAGCGCTGATAATCGGATTTTCTGGCCGCATATTTTTCCATGACCTGCCAGGTTTTCACCGGACCCTGAATACCTTTCAGGAAAATTGGCGCTTTCGGCGCACACAGATAATCATTTTTCACCAGTTGATAGGTATCATCTGACAGCAGGATTTCATCAACTTCGGCTGCGCTTTGCAAACGCGCTGCCAGATTGGCATCTCGGCCAACAATGGTATAGGCCATCCGATGCGCCGCACCATAGTTACCCACGTGGCAATAACCGGTACTGATGCCCATGCGGATATGTAACGGCGGATAGCCCATTTTAATCCAGCGTTCACGCAGCAGTTTCATTTGCTGGCGCATGGCAATGGCCATTTCAACGCAGGTCTTGGCATCATTTTCTACACCCTGACTGCTTGGATCACCAAAGAAAATCAGGATGGCATCCCCCATAAACTTATCGACGGTGGCTTCATACTGCTTGGCAATTTCAGTCATATGACTCAAATAATCATTCAGCAGGTAGGCTAAATCGTCTGGAATCAGGGTTTCAGACAGCTCGGTAAAGCCCTGAATATCGGAAAAGAAGATGGTGAGTTTTTTACGTTTATATTCAATTTTGGCTTCTGACTCGCCTTTCATGATCGAGTGCCAGAGCTGAAGCGGCGCATAACGGCTCAACTGGTTGGCAAACTCCATATAGCGGTTCATTTGCTGATAATAATGCTCACGCTTATGGTTAGACGCACGAATCCGGCGGGTCTGATAAACACTGCCCATACCGAAATACACGATCATGCACAGGAAGGCCAGAATAGTCAGCTCATTGGTGGTGTATTCAAAATATTCACCAAAGCCAAATACGAAAATATTGCACAGATAGAATACCGACGCCGCAAATAAAGCCGCCAGCGACACCAGAAAAAATGACACTTTGACGTTAATGGCGGTATACAGCAAGGCAAAAATAGCCGCAAAGGTCAGGACCAAATTTAAATGCACGGCCGACAGACAGATGGCCACAATCATAATATCTATAATAAACAAGATATTTCTTTTAATCTGATAGTTATATTTAGAATGTAGCCAGCGCGACAATTTCGGGGTAATAAACAGCAAAAATGCCAATAAAACCGGAATATAAATTTGGTACTGGGTGTCTGGATAGGTGTAATGATAGACAATCAGGATCAGCGATAAGCTCGCATAGCCCATGACCCGATGCAGGTAATCAAATTGCGTAGGATCTCGATCCATCCAATAACCTAGTGACACCGTACTCTACTCTCCTTAGCGGATCTGGTCACACCATACATCCCTGCATGATGCAAACACGAATATCAGTCCATTCGCCAGTCAAATGGCATATCGCCCTGACCGCGTAGTGCCAACATTAGCGTTTGGCGCATATGGTTCAGCACTTCATTGTTATACGGTACTGCTGGTGTTCCCCAGACCGGTTTTGGCCATGCCACATCATTTTGATAACGCACCACATGATGGAAATGCAATTGTGGCACCATGTTGCCCAGTGCAGCAACATTCATTTTATCGGCACGGAATACACGTGACAGTTGGCTAGATAACCAGCTCGATTCACGCAGGAACTGTTCCTGATCGGCCTGGCTTAATTCATAGAGTTCGGTAATGCCCGGCACACGTGGAATAAGAATGAGCCAAGGAAATTGCATATCATTCATTAAACGACATGTTGACAGGGGAAAGTCGCCTACAAAAAAAGTATCTTGAGCAAGTTGTGGATGCAAACTAAACATATCTTTATAAATGACGCAAATTAGAATGATGGCTAATACTATCACATCCCAAAGGACGTGAATATTCTATAACGGCCGTTTCACCACAAATAACACACTATTTGCAGCCAGCCAGAGCAATCCCCTATCTTCAATAAATTTCCTTAAATAATCAAGACTTCTTTGCGCAGTCAGCGATTAAATAAACAGCAGGAATTGCATCAGGACTGAGCGCTAACTCAGGCTGGCAGCTCACGCAGCAGTTGCTCCAGCAAATCGGAAATAAACTGAATCCGTTTTTGATGTTCATCCAGCAGCACCATGACTTTTAAACGCTGTCCGCCATCCATCCGGAAATAGGTCGGATGTTTCTGCATCATCTGGATAATGCTGATTGCCTGCACCAGGGTATCTGGTGAAAACTCGATATTGCCACCATTGGCACCCACATCAATTTTGGTAATACCGAGCTGCTCGGCTTTCAGACGCAGCTGATGCACGGCAAATAGCTGTTTTACCGGTTGTGGTGGAATACCAAAACGGTCAATCAGTTCCATACGGATGTTGTCGAGTTTTTCCTGTGTATCGGTATTGCTGATACGTTTATAGAATAATAAACGCTGATGCACATCGCCCAGATACTCATCCGGAATCAAGGCTGGCATGTGCAGATTGATTTCCGCTGTTAACGACAACGGCGCATCGAAATTTGGGGTTTTGCCTTTTTGAATGGCTTTAGTGGCTTTTTCCAGCATTTCCATATACAGGCTATAACCAATGGCCTGCATCGAACCGCTTTGCTGTTCCCCGAGAAGTTCACCAGCACCACGAATTTCCAGATCTTCGGTGGCCAGCATAAAACCGGCACCCAAGGTCGATGCACGCTGAATCGCATCCAGACGTTTTTCAGCATCACCTTTTAAGCCTTTAATCGACGGCACCAGCAAATAGGCATAAGCCTGATGGTGCGAACGTCCGACCCGGCCGCGTAGCTGGTGTAATTGCGCCAGGCCGAGCTTGTCGGCGCGTTCAATTAAAATGGTATTGGCATTCGGGACATCAATCCCGGTTTCAATAATGGTGGAACAGACCAGCACATTATATTCTTTATGATAGAACTGCTGCATCACCTGCTCCAGTTCACGCTCACGCATCTGGCCATGTGCGACTGCTACCCGTGCTTCCGGCACCAGCTGGCGGATATTTTCTGCTGCACGTTCAATGGTATCGACTTCATTATGCAGGAAATACACCTGACCGCCACGCAGCAATTCACGCAAAATCGCTTCTTTGACTGAATCACCAGTCTGTTCCTGCACAAAGGTTTTTACGGCTAAACGACGCGCTGGTGGTGTGGCAATGATGGATAAATCGCGCATGCCACTAAAGGCCATATTCAGGGTACGTGGAATAGGGGTTGCCGTTAAGGTCAGCATATCGACATCGGCGCGCAAGGCTTTAATCCGCTCTTTATCGCGCACACCGAAACGGTGTTCTTCATCGACAATCATCAGGCCCAGCTGTTTGAACTGGACATTTTCCTGCAAAATTTTATGGGTACCAATCACAATATCGACTTTGCCTTCGGCCAAATCTTCAATGATTTTAGTATGGGTTTTGGATGAACCAAAACGCGACAGGACTTCAATACGCACCGGCCAGTCGGCAAAACGGTCTTTAAAGGATTCATAATGCTGCTGTGCCAGCAAGGTGGTCGGTACCAAGACCGCTACCTGTTTATTATTTTGCACGGCGACAAAGGCGGCACGCATGGCCACTTCGGTTTTACCAAAGCCAACATCCCCACAGACCAGACGGTCCATCGGTTTTGCCTGCTGCATATCATATAAGGTTGCTTCAATGGCATTGGCCTGATCCAGGGTTTCTTCATAGGCAAACCCGGACGCAAACTGCATATACAGTTTTTCATCCAGCTCAAAGGCATAGCCCGGTTTGGACTGACGGCGTGCCTGTATATGTAGCAACTCAGCTGCAACATCATGAATCTGCTCCAAAGCTTTACGCTTGGCCTTGTTCCAGGCATCAGTGCCAAGTTTATGTAGCGGTGCCAAATCCGGATCGCCACCACTATAGCGGCTAATTAAATGCAAATTGGTCACCGGCACATAAACTTTAGCGCCATCGGCATAGTCAAGCTGCAAGAATTCATGATCCTGCTGATCAATTTCCAGCGTCACCAGTCCAGCATAACGCCCCACACCGTGATCAATATGTACCACTGGTGCGCCAATACTCAGCTCGGTCAGACTGCGAATTAAAAACTCTTCCGAGACTTCCTGCTGACGTTTACGCCGACGCTGAACCACACGATGTTCATAGAGCTGGTTTTCCGAAATGACCGAAAGCTGGCCCTGAATCACCAGACCACGATCTAAAGGAGCGTTGGTAATGGCAACGGCATATAAAGATTTCTGGAATTCGGCAAAGTTCTCAACCGTTGGGATTTCTCCCAGACTGGAACGCAGCGCATCTTTCAAGGTTTCACGGCGACCGGCACTTTCTGCGACCAGCAACACCGGATGATTGGCCGCGTTAATATACTCTTTGACTAGACTAAATGGTTTTTCCCGTTTCGGATCGACCGGCAATTTAGGCGGTGCTTCAGTGGCCAGATTTACCACACCGGCTTTTTCAGCAAAATGATCTGCCGAGGCGATGATGCGGCCAAACTGGTTCAGCTGTCCCAGCACCTGCTGCGATGATAAAAACAGTTGCTCTGGCGGTAAAATAGGCTGGTCAATATTATGCCGGCGATCTTCATAACGGCGGTTTACTTCCTGCCAGAAGCTGTTTAAACTTTCTTCCAGCCCTTTATCTGTAATGACAATGCCATTCTCAGGTAAGTACGCCATTAAGGTACTTTCGGCAGCCATTGCCTGAGCGCTAAAGAATAACGGAAAATAGAACTCTATCCCTGGCGAGGCAATGCCATCGAGCACATCCTGATACACCGGGCTTTTCTTTGGATTTGCACTTGGGAATAATTCTGCATAACGATCGCGGAACAGCGAACGGCCTTCTTTTAAAGGAAACTCTTTGGCGGGTAGTACTGAAAATTGCTGAATGGTTTGGGTGGTCCGCTGGGTTTCCGGATCAAAAAACTTCAGGCTTTCAATTTCATCATCAAACAGGTCAATCCGGATCGGCGCTTCTTGCCCTGAAGCAAAAATATCCATAATACTGCCGCGCACCGCAAATTCACCATGGTCATAGACTGTATCGACCAGATGATAACCAGCCTGAATCAGGCGTTTCTTTTGCTGTTCCAGTTCAAACTTCTGGCCAACCTGAATATCAAAATGCTCACCTAAGACCCAAGAGGTTGGCGCCACACGCTGCGCCAGGGTTGCAGCCGACACCAGCAGTACGCCCTGCTGTGGCATATTCGATAAAATCGCCAGACGCTCAGAGACAATATCCTGATGCGGCGATAAACGGTCATAAGGTAAAATTTCCCAATCCGGGAAAATGGTCGGTTGAATACCATAAAACTCAAATTCGCTTTCCAACTGCCCCAGATGCTGGCTGTTACGCGCCACCACAATCAATAACTGTTTATGCTGGGTACTCAGCTGCTTGATCAGCAAGGCCGCGGATGAGCCCTGCAAATTGCCCACCCAGCGTTTTTCGCCCGTTTTTAATTGTTTCAGATTGAGTTGGGAGCTTTCGTGTTGGAACATGTATATAGCTTTTAGGTCTAATCAACATGCGGCTTATACTAACACGAGCATTTCCATCCATTACGTTAATTTTTCTTAATCTTTATCTGAAAAATGAGACCGCATCTGGCTGAAAAATGGATTGAAGCTTACTTTTTCTCACGCAAGAACTGACGATAATAATCATTCAGGCGTTTCACAATACTTTTAAACTGCAACAGGTTTTCTTCTGTGTTGCCCAAACGCGTTACAAAGCTTTGCGTGGCAATTTCCAGATCAATTTTTTCATTGATCAGCATGGCGGTAAAATACAGTTCTTTCAGGTCATCAAAACGGTTCATACGCCGATTGGACAAATACTCCAGCCGCTCCGATAAAGCCTCATTCAGCACAATACCATCGACGATATAGCCATGTTGCGGATCAAACTGAATCTGATGTTCAGCCAGAAATTCTGCTTCTGGAGAGGGCTTGCTTTTAAACAGTTGCGCCACTTTATTGAACATATACTGATATCCTGAAATTCGCTGTGCCTAGTGTATCGGCTTTAGCGTGGAGATCCAGCATTTGAACGCGGCAATATCCTTATAAAAACAAAAAAGCATCCGAAGATGCTTTTAACTTGAGAGTTTTAACCATACTGGCGCTGTAAATAATGCACAATATCATCCGATTCAAACATATGAGCGCCGGTATTCGGATCAACCAGATAAGGCACCTGAATATTCTCTCCCATCAGTGCCAAGACTTTCTCACGTTTACCGCCCTTTAAAGGTACATATTTACCTGGCTTTAAACGTAATTTGGCCAGCCCCTGATCCTGCCAGCGCTCTTTGGCCACATTGTGGAAAATAAAAGGCAATTCCAGCTCGGTCAAGGTACTGCGCACAATGCGCGTATACGGACTGGCTTCAAAACCCCACAGCTCCAGCAGTTGCTCTGGTGCCGCACGGTTTTTAATCTTTTTCTTGACCCAGACCCCGCGTGCACCATTAAGCAGCGTACCAGCAAAGGCCACAAAGGGAATTTTTGGATAATGTGCATAGCGCCGCGGGGTTTTCCCGCTTTTGCCATAGTGTTTAAACAGATGATGAATAATCTGCTGCGATTCGTAGAGATGATCTCCGGTATTTTCATCTACCAGAAATGGAAATTGCAGTTTACCACCCAATTCCTTGACCTGCGGACGGTATTTTTTACCACCTTTAGGACAGGGATAGACTTCATAATCCAGATTCAGCAAGGTCATGACTTCGCGTACACGTCGACAAAATGGTGAACCTTCAAACTCATACAACTTGAGCGGCTGCTCAGGTTGCTTGGGAAATGCTGTGCCATTGCTTCCGCGCCCGCCTTCGGTCAAAGCAGAAGCCAATGCCTGTACCACTTTAATTTGATGATGCAACATCATGACCTTCCTGTTCTTGTTATGTTCTAGAAGATGAATGCCGAATCGGGTTGATTACAGCTCCACCAATGCTTCTTTGGCCACCACAATACCATTATTATCGGCATAAATATAATCACCCGACTGAATATTCACACCACCAAAGCTGAGCGGAATATCGACCTCACCCACGCCTTTACGGTTACTTTTTTGTGGAATTGCTGCCAGCGCATGTACGCCTAAATCCAGTTCAGCAATGGCATCGACATCACGTACACAACCGTAAATAATCACACCATTCCAGTTGTTTTTTACTGCAGATTCGGCAATCAGGTCGCCCATAAGTGCACAGCGCATTGACGCACCACCATCCACCACCAGCACTTTGCCCCGGCCTTCAGTCGCCAGTAATTCTTTTACACGCGAATTATCTTCAAAGCATTTTACCGTCACCACCTGACCGCCAAAACTTTTACGCGCGCCATAGCTTTTGAAAAATTTGCCATCCATTGATGGGGTGACCACTTGCAGCTGTTTATCCGGGTTATCATCCAGCAAATCACAAGTAACGAAAGCGACTGTAGACACGTGTGTTTCCCTCATTTTGTATGTTGTATGCGTAAATTATCATAAATTTCAAACTTTTCAGTTTGAGTTAAGGCAGCCTCGACCATAGTATGAGCCACCTGCCCGGCTGTCACTGGCCGATGTTTAAAATTTTTAGGCAAAAAAGATGAACAGCGCTGAAACAGCTGTTGTGACAGATCTTCCAGAAAACGTGCATCCTGACGCTCGCCTAGCAATAACGATGGGCGCAGCAGTGAAACTTTGCTTAAAGATAAGTTCTGAATGTACTGTTCCAGTTCACCTTTGACCCGATTATAAAAAAATGGCGATCTGGCATTGGCCCCCAAGGCACTGACCAGCAGATAATGGGCAGAGGTTTGCTGCAACAGCTCGGCAAAATGGGCATTGATAGTAAAGTCGGTCGCATAAAAGTTATCTTTTGAGCCGGCTTTTTTCAGGGTGGTACCCAAACAGCTAAAGCCATGACTATGCTCGCTGACATCCTGATCATTCAGCATCAGTAAATCTTCCAGCACCAATGGCTGTACTTTGGCCATCTGTTCAAAGGCTGCATCCGGACGACGCACCACCGCCGTAACCTGCTGACAGGCAGGATGATCATTTAAGGCAGAAACCAGTGCCCGACCGACCAAACCGGTCGATCCTATGACAATGGCTTTTTTTATGATTTGAGTCATTTTTTATCCAATATTCAGGCACTCACACTAATCTAACGTTTTCTTTCATTTTTTTCTGCATCTTAAATGTTGTCAAAGCTTGTCAAGACTTGACTTCGACGCATTGTTTAATCAAAATATGGCACTTGTTTACGGGCTGGTGAAATTCTGCTGATGTGGTTTTCAGTTGAATTGCGGCCCGCCCAGACCAATCTATTTCAAGGAGTGCACGAGTGGCAAACTCTGCTCAAGCTAAAAAACGTGCTCGTCAAAACGTTAAAGCACGTAAACATAACGCAAGCTTGCGTTCTATGGTTCGTACCTATCTTAAACGTACAGTAGCTGCTATCGCTGCTGGTGACTATGCTGTTGCTTCAGAAGCTTACAAAAAAGCTGTACCTGTAATCGACCGCATGGCTGATAAAGGCATCATCCATAAAAATAAAGCTGCTCGTCATAAGAGCCGCTTGAACGCGCAAGTTAAAGCATTAGCTTCTAACTAATCGCAAAGCAGAAAGAGCCCTGATTCAGGGCTTTTTTTGTATCTGTAGATTTTATTTTGGTCCGATCTTATCCTCAATACGTTTACGTCCCGATCGATTCCATCTCAATTCCACACTAAACCGTCTAAAAAACATCTAACCATCACACGACCTACCATCACTAGAAAATAAATCTGTCCCCCTATATTTTTGATTGCCACAACATCCCCCATAAAAAAACACCTCCTAAACTACTTAGAAGGTGTTTATATAATTCAGACTAGAATGTTGAATATGAATTGTTATTTCAGCATCAGTCTTAAGTTTTCTGGGGTTAAATAAGCCAGTTGCAGACTATTATTAGCGCTTAACTGGGTCCATTGCTGGTTAGCCCCACCGGTACAGCCATAGCGGATTAAACGGGCACGATTGTCTTTTAAATAGCCATGTTCCAGATCAAAACATTGAGCACCCTGGCGGATGGTTCCGGTTTCTGTATGCATTGTCCACACCTGACTGTCCTGTGTGGTGCTACAGCTGGCCAGTGTTACCACATTGCTGTTATTGCTTAAACACAAATCTATCTCGGCTTTACTATGAATCCGGCCCAAACCATCATAAATCCATTGCTCGGTGTCATCTCCGGTACAGGCGCTTGCACCACTGATATAGACATTTTTCTGACCTGTCGCCAGAGTTTCCACTTTCAAACAGTTATTTCTGTTTTTAAGTAGCGTTGCTTCAGCCAGAAGATCTTCATTGGCCAGTCCCAACTGCGTCACGAAGCCTTCCAGCGCTGTTTGCGCTTCAGGTTTTGCATGCTCCAGATCGGCACGGTAGACATTCATCCAGCGATTCAAACGGTAGATGTTCTGTTGCTGCTGTTCATAACGCTGCAACTGCTGCTGAGCTAGTGCACTCAATTCATGACGATTTTCTGCATAAGAATCATATAGTAATTGTGCAGCTGGCTTTAAAGCGATCACCGCCTGATTGGCCTGTGCTTCCAATTGCTGCTGGAATTCCGGCAATTCCACTTTTCTAAGCGCCGTATAACCATCCTCACGTCCAATTTTTACAGCAGCTGAAATGGCAGTGCCGTATTGAGGAATCGTAAGTGTCGATAATAATTTCTCGGCTTCATTGGCTTTTTTGCAGTACAAATTAACCTGTTGCGGCTGATCTGTAATGGCCAGGTTCACATGCAGCTTATTGGCATTACCACGCATACGATGAGGTGCCAAAGCCACGTTCTGGCTGCGATTGGTATATTGAACATCTAACCAGCAAGCCGCCTGCTCTGCGCCACGCTGTGCAGCCGGCAAATCATAGACATTGCCCCAGTTGCTGCGTGCTGCCGGATACAACACCCCTTGCTGGGTTTCCGGATCATAGCCGCCAATAATGGTAATCACCGGCACCCCAAATAAACGCGGTTTTAAATAATAGCCATCGGCGCTGTTATACCAGACCTCGCTTGAATTCGGCACTTTCGGATAGACCACTTCCATCTGGCGGCTGTCCGGATTCCAGCGTTTATAGCCGGATGGCGAGCTTTCATCCCACACATGACGATTGGTAAAATGCGGCTGGATACGCAAAAAGGTACTATAACCGGTGTAATGGGTATAACGTGAAATACTGCTATTGGTGGCACCGCCTGACATGGCATCCCAACCATACGGATACAGTTTCAGGAAATTTGGCACCCCGTTTTTGCCATCGCCCAGATTGGAGGATTGCCAGGCCAAATTACCGCGCATTTTGTTGCGATAGCCTATATAGCCCCAGCCACTATCGGCATGATGTGCCGACCAGAAATAATTGGTGGTGGTATCATCTACTTTAAAAGAGCCCGGATAATGGCCTAAACCATAATGATGGCCAATTTCATGGCTAAATTCGTTACCCACCGAGTTATACAGGGTCAACATGCCGTTACCGCCACTCAAGCCATGGGTCTGTTCACCATTGCTATATTTACCCCGCGCATGGTGAGTTACCACAGTTTGAGTCAGTTGAGGCTGTTGCTGACTGAGCATCGAAGCACTGGTCACCCCCCAGTTGGCCAAGTTAATTCCCACACTAAAGGTCGATTTCGCCGTGTTTTCACGCATATCCCCCGAATAAACACCGCCTTCGCCTGCACTTTGACTGTCGTAGATGGTGCCGTTGGCCACCATCACCCGATCCAGCTGAATATCATCATATTTAGCCACCGTCATGTGCGCTGCCGGAATGGTCTGGAAATAGTCTGTGCCTGAATTTTCCGGTTCAAGCAGCATGGCATGTCCTGTTGAATGTGGCGGCGCAGTGAGCAGTCCAATCCGGATATTATTTAGTACCAGTTCACCAGGCGCAGCAAAATCAATCTGCTCTGCCAGTAAATCACCACTGCGGTTTTTGCTGTCAATGATCCGTAATTTTAAGCCCGGACGTACTTCATCCCAGTTTAAGCGCGCTGACCAGGCCCGTTTACTGTAGCGCACTTCTGCACGGCCATCACGATTGCTCTGGTCCGAGGCCGGAATTTGAGTCGGATCAGCCAGGTTGATACGGCGTAACAGCCGTTCATTCTGATACACCTCAACCTGCAGTGCATTAATCTGATCCATCTCCTGCATCGGTGTGATTAATAACAATGCCTCCCGTTCTGCGGTTAAACGTGGCATTTTTTTCTCTTCGTTACCATTCGGGTCAACCACATGGCCTTGGGCAAACTGCACCATCGCCTGCAAAGAACCTGTTAAATCATTACGCACTTCACGTGATTCAGACTGGGCATTAAAATCATAAAAACCCAAAACAGATGGACTTACCACATCTTGCGTTGGCTCAGGATAATGACTTCCATGCAGCGGAGCATCTGGTGCTGTCCCATTGTTCGGCTGTTGACTTTCTCCATCACTACCACCACCGCCACATGCCGTCAGCATAAATGACAATATACTTACACTTAACAAACTAAGCGGAAACATGATCACACTTTTCACTATTTATTTTACCCCAATGTCAATTTATGACTAAAAATATAAAAATAAACACATATTTTTCAATGATTTAATAAATTATATTAGAGTAATTTAAAATCTAAAGCAATGTGTTGCACTTTATTGGACAGAGAAAGAGACAGCTTATTTTTATTTTTTTAAATGATGGACAAAAATGCAGCAGAAAAGAAAATTTTGATTTAGGCGGTTTTTAGACAAACAAGACTCTTGCACCCCAATAGAAATAGGCGTAACACATAGTCATTTTAGGTGGATTTTTTTTGAGTGTGAGCAAGATATATTAAAGCCAGCCATAGCTCACCTTCACAAACCATCCCCAGCGCAAATTTATATTAAACTTTTTGATGAAACTGCGAGATATCCAAGGTATGTACTTTGCCGCGCCAGATCCATTTCAACTGTGATTCCAGAAAATTTTCACCTTCAAACCAGACAAACAACCCTTCCATCATTTGTGGCCAGTCTTCCTGTGACACCTCATTACGCCCTGAAATTACCGCAATAATCGCAGCCAGAATGGTGTCATGACTGACCGCCAGACTTAGGCCGCCCGGACTGTTAGGATGAGTGTTATAAATCAGTTCCAGCACATCCACCACGCCATGAATCGGATGTTTCATGCCCGGCAAGGCATTATTGACAAAGCTGTTAATAAAGCCCAACGCACCCTGCTGGCGAAAATACGGACCAGCCTGCTTGATGTCCAGCACAAAACTGCCTGGCTCGACCAGCAAGCCCTGCTCGACAATTTCAATATGATGGGTATTTGGCGCAATATGTACCGAATCTGCGCCTTCAATCATTAAAGCGGCAGTATCGACACAGCGCTGGATCGGACTAGAGATACAATGCTGAATGGCGCGTCCGCTATGGTCAATGAGATAAGCCCCCCATTTTTGCGCCAGTTCACGTCCCGGACCGGTTAACTGCAAATCATAGCCCGCCAGTCCCTGTCCAGCCACATTTTCACGAATGGAATGCCGGGTAAACAAGGTCACGGGAGTATGCACATCGGGCAACAAATCAATTGCCTTTAACATACTCGGTGGAAGCAGCTCTAACGCCATGGATCAAGCCAAATACAAAGGTGTTAAGCCCACTATAGCATGTTGGCAAATTAGCTCAATGTTCATTCGCCATAAGTGCTAGAGCACGCAAGGCAATCTCTTTCATTTCGGCATTTTTATAGGCAATAAAATTGCCATTTAACAGCGTATCACGATGGTTATATAAAAATGGCCGTCCCTGAAAATCAATCAGGCCACCGCCAATCCGTTCAATCAGGCATTGGCCAGCACTGGTGTCCCATTCACTGGTTGGGTGAAAACGCGGATATAAATCCACTTTATCTTCCAGCATCATGCAGAACTTATAGGCGCTGCCAGCACGAAAAACCGTATAGTCCTGTTCAATCGTAGCGAGCGCCTGTAGATACTGCTCATAGACCGGTTTATTTTGGCTACTTTGACTTAAACCAACTTGAATCTGCGGACCACTGTCTACATATAGATAGGCGTACCATTGCTGTTGCTGGATATTAAACCGTAGCGGCAGGCCCTGTTTGGGGCAGATATACACCGTTTGCTCGCCCGGAATCGCCAGAATGGC
Source organism: Acinetobacter sp. Brlt_5 (assembly GCF_051949055.1). NCBI lineage: Bacteria > Pseudomonadati > Pseudomonadota > Gammaproteobacteria > Moraxellales > Moraxellaceae > Acinetobacter > Acinetobacter sp. Brlt_5. Next base: position 52,228 of record NZ_JAYJLP010000013.1, on the reverse strand, counting down.
AAAGGTGGTATGAATGCCTTCGACCAGACTCAGGTTAATGGTAAATTCCGGACGTTGATGTAAAAACTCTTTGGTGCCATCGAGTGGATCAAGCAGCCAGAACGTGTCCCACCGCGCCCGATCATAAACTGCGCCTTCTTCTGACAGTAGCGGCACATCTGGAAACTGCTGGGCCAGCTGTTCTGTAATGAAGGCATTCACCCGAAAATCAGCCTGGGTTACGGGCGATTCATCGCTTTTGTGTTCAATATCAAAATCGGCACCGGAACAATAACGCTGATATTCTTCTCGCAAGATTTCACATGCCTGTGTCACAATGGGCATCAGCTGCAAAATCAGTGGATCTTGTGGTGCTGTGGTTTTTTTAAACATAGATAGCCTTATATGTCGAATTATTCTGATCAACCCACCATCATCTTTGACATGGATGGTACGCTGCTTGACCTTGCCTATGATGATTTCATCTGGAATGAGCTGTTACCGGTGCGCTATGCCGAGCTGCATCAATGCAGTCTGGCGGAAAGCCGGGATACCCTGTTCCAGTTTTATCAGGAACACAACCATACCCTCAACTGGTATTCATCGCGCTTCTGGACCAGTAAAGTCGGGGTCGATGTACTGGCCATGCAGATTGAGCACAAACATAAGGTGGCTTTAAGACCGGGCTGTATCGAGCTGCTCGATTACCTAAAAGCCAATGGCTATCCAATCTGGCTGGCCACCAATGCCGACTGCGCCGGCCTGGCCTTTAAACTTGAGCAGACTGGTCTGGCCGACTATTTTGATGTCATGATCAGCAGTGAAAGCGTTGGACATGCCAAAGAATTTGTCGAGTTCTGGCAACACCTGGCACAGCAGCATCCTTTTGATCCTGCCCGCTGTTACTTTATTGATGATACCGAAAAAGTACTCAATGGTGCAGCAAAATTCGGTATTCAACAGCTGCTGACCATTCAGCAGCCTTCATCAGGCAAAGCAGCCCGTGCAGATAGTCATTATCCGATGCTGCATGCGCTAACCGATCTGATTCCCCTATTGCAACACGCTGAGGAAAACAAAATATATGCCTAAATCTGCTCAACACGAAGCTGTAGAAAGCATGCGTATTGACAAGTGGCTCTGGGCGGCCCGCTTTTTTAAAACCCGTTCAATTGCCAAAGCGGCCATTGAAGGCGGCAAGGTGCATCATAATGGTGAGCGCGTCAAAGTTTCCAAGGAAATCCGGGTTGGCATGGAGCTGACCGTACAACAGGGCTTTGACCGCAAAACGGTCAAAGTGCTGTCTTTATCAGCAGTCCGCGGTCCGGCACCGGTGGCCCAGCAACTTTATGAAGAAACTGAGGTCAGTATTGCTCGTCGGGAATTGATTGCATCACAAAGAAAGTTGCATAATCTAGCACGGCCTGATCATCGTCCAAGTAAAAAAGACCGACGACAAATCAGTAAATTTAAACAAGAAAATGATCAGTCCTATGACCAGTCCTGGTCATATCATGATGATTAATTTTAAGCGTCAGAATGTGTCGCAAGGCCACTGATTTTCATAGAAGAGAAACATAAATTCTGTCACTATACTCGGGTGGAAAGAGTTTGAAGTACATACATCCACTTGAGTATATTGTTTGGTGACATCGTATTGAGGTTGTAAGATGGATGAGAATAAAAGCAAGGCGCTAAATGCTGCCCTAAGCCAGATTGAAAAACAGTTTGGTAAAAACACAGTAATGCGTCTTGGTGACAATACCGTACAAGCTGTAGAAGCAGTATCTACCGGTTCATTAACGCTGGATATCGCGCTCGGTATTGGTGGTTTACCAAAAGGCCGTATTATTGAAATTTATGGCCCTGAATCTTCAGGTAAAACCACAATGACCCTGCAAGCCATTGCGGAATGTCAAAAAGCCGGCGGCACCTGTGCCTTTATTGATGCCGAACATGCTCTTGATCCTCAATATGCGCGCAAACTGGGTGTAGATATTGACAACCTGCTGGTCTCGCAACCGGACAACGGTGAACAGGCGCTGGAAATTGCCGACATGCTGGTACGTTCAGGCGCAATTGACCTGATCGTTGTCGACTCTGTTGCAGCCCTGACCCCACGTGCCGAAATTGAAGGCGAAATGGGTGATTCACATATGGGCTTGCAGGCTCGTCTGATGAGCCAGGCGCTACGTAAAATTACTGGTAATGCCAAACGTTCTAACTGTATGGTGATCTTCATTAACCAGATCCGTATGAAGATTGGTGTGATGTTTGGTAGCCCGGAAACCACCACTGGTGGTAACGCACTGAAATTCTATGCCTCAGTACGTTTAGATATTCGCCGTGTTGGTCAGGTTAAAGAAGGTGACGAAATTGTCGGTTCTGAAACCAAAGTAAAAGTGGTGAAGAACAAGATGGCACCTCCGTTCCGTGAAGCGCTGTTCCAGATTCTGTACGGCAAAGGTGTGAACCATTTAGGTGAACTGGTCGACCTGGCTGTGCAGCAAGAGATTGTGCAAAAAGCTGGTGCTTGGTATTCATATCAAGGTGAAAAGATTGGCCAAGGTAAAAACAATACCATTCGCCATCTGGAAGAACATCCTGAACTGGCACAGACCATTGAAAAACTGATTCGTGAACAGCTATTAACCACAGGCAACGTGGTTGAAGAAAAAGACGAAGAGGAACCTGACTTTTCATTAGATCTGTAAGACTCAACTGTTGAGACTTTAGACATTACACAATACGCCCTACGGGGCGTTTTGTTATTATGCTGATGGCCCTTTTCTGCGAGATACTTATGTCAGATGCAAAATTCACTAAACTGTTGGACTATGAAACCTTAAAGCAGCAATTTGGCGATGCAGAAGATCAGCCAGCACCACCTGTATCTGCAGCTGCTCCGCCTGAATTTGATCCTGAAGAACGCTTATTCGATCATAATAACAGTCAGGAGCACAAACCCGGTTTAAGCGGCTCGCGTTTGCGCTCTTATGCCTTCGCAGTCCTGACCCGCAAAGAATATTCCAAAGCCGAACTGATTGAGAAACTGGCGCTGTATGCAGAAAACCGTGAAGAAGTGGTCGTTTTGGTCGATGAACTGTCACGCGAGAATTACCAGAGTGACCAGCGTGTGGCCGAAACCCTGCTGTCCAGCCAAAAGCGCAAAGGCAAAGGCCCCAATCAGATTAAAATGAAGCTGAAAAGCAAAAAAATTGATACCGCTTTAATTTCAGAAGAACTGAAAGAAACCGACTGGGTGCAGCAAGCCTACGAATTAAAAGTTAAAAAGTTTGGTCCTGATGTCACGAAAGACCCGAAACTGAAAGCCAGACAGATCCGCTTTTTAATGTATCGTGGTTTTGAAATGGATGCGATTATGAAGGCGATTAACCGTAAAGCAGAAGATTAAAAACTGAATCTAGAGATGTAGATAAGCATCTAACTAGGATGAAACATCGACAAATATAAGAAAATAATATAGAGATTAAATCGAAAGGAAATTAAAAATAAAAAAGCGATATTCTAAGAATTATAAAAATGGTGGCAACCCTACCAGCAAAGCTTCGGCACATCCCACGTCTGCTACCGTTGCTACCTTCCGGTCCTGGCGGGGTTCACAGGGTGAAATTGCGAAGTAACCGGCAGGGCTACCATTGCAGAAACAGAGTATAGACAATTTTATTGAACTTGCAAGTCCTGATTGCGCTTTTATATAAATCAGCCATCTATTTGATTATTAAAAAAACAGTTTGTATTTAATTGGTTATTTTGCAACAGAATTCCGAGAATTTTGACAGATGCCTAATTCATGACAACTTTGTAAAAGCTTATTGCAATTCGGGTTCGGGCCGTTTTTAATGTGCACATGATGATGATTTGGAATGAGCTCTTTCCTGCCCGCTCATTCCCAGTAAAGATAAAAGATGGATATGAAAATGATGCTAAAAAAGCATACGCTCTGTGCACTCACCCTGCTCTGCTCTGCGCCAGCACTGGCCAATATTCCCATTGAATCACGCGGCTTAAGCCAGAACAGCGGTAGTACCAGCACCCCGACGGCCATTGGCGCCTCCAATAGCGGCGCTCCGGTCACCACCAACCTGAACTGGCAATTAATGCAAAAAAACCAGCAGCTTGAAAATGATATTCGCACCCTGCGTGGCAAAATGGAAGAACAGGAAAACGAGATTGCCCAGCTCAAGCATGAACTGACCAACCGTTATACCGATTTAGACCAGCGTCTTGAACTGCTGAACCAGAAAATTGATCCGGAAGCGGCACCTGCTGTAGAGGAGGATAATCAACAGGATAGTTCTCCCAGTACAGCCAGCAGCAGCCAACCCGCCAGTAACCCCGTAAATAATACCGCTGCCCCAGCGCCAGCAGCGACCACCGTGGTTAGCACACAAAGCTCGACGGAAGAACTGGAAAAAGCGGCCTATACCATCGCTTTGGATGCCTATAAACAAGGCGGTGCAAAAAAAGCCATTGCCCCGATGCAAAACTTTATTAAAAACCATCCGAATAGCGTGTATATTAGCAATGCCTATTTCTGGCTGGCCGAGTTTAATCTGGCAATTGAACCAACCAACTACAACGAAGCCAAAAAGAATTTTGAAATTGTTGCCAGCAAATATCCAAATTCGTCTAAAGCCTCTAATGCGGTGTATCGTCTGTATAGCATTGCCAAAAATGTCGACAAGAATGATGCACTAGCCGCGCAGTATCGTAGCACCCTGCTGACCAAATACCCGTCTTCCCAGGAAGCCAGCTTTGTGAAAAGCTCATAACCCAAAAGCCTCAGATGAGGCTTTTTTTTATAACAGCAGGATCGTGTTTAACGATGGGTATGTACTGACATAACAATGCCCATCCCGGCCAGCAGACTGACCACAGCCGTACCGCCATAACTCATTAACGGTAATGGATCGCCGGTTACCGGTAAAATCCCGCTGACCATACCGGAGTTTAAAAACACAAAGAAGAAGAAGGTCAAGCCAACTGCACCGGCATATAGGCGACCGAAATTATGAAAACAGCTCAGGCTGATAATCAGGCAGCGGATAATAATTGCAGCAAACAGCGCGAACAGTAAAAATACGCCAAAGAAGCCAAATTCTTCAGCATAGGTCGACATAATAAAGTCAGTATGATGCTCCGGCAAATAACCCAAATGCGACTGAGTGCCTTCCAGATAGCCCTTACCGGTCAGACCACCCGAACCAATGGCAATTTTAGATTGAATAATATTCCAGCCAGCGCCGAGTGCATCAGATTCCGGATCAAACAGGGTTAAAATCCGTTTCTTTTGATATTCCTGTAATAAAAACATCCAGGCCAGCGGTGCAACAATGGCCATCGCCGCAAATGCCCCGCCAATTAAACGCCAGGACATGCCGCTCAGAAACAATACAAAAATGCCCGGAATAATCAGGCCAATGTTCAAGTCCGGCTGTAGCGCCACCAGCACAAAAGGAATGCCGAGCAGCACCAGCGCACCGACGATTTGCAGGAATTTGGGTGGAAACGGTTTACGAGCAAAATACCAGGCCATCATCAGTGGCATGGTAAATTTCATGAATTCACTGGGCTGCATACTGCCAATACCGGGCAGACTGATCCAGCGTTTGGCCCCCATGCGGGTTTCACCAATCAGCAGCACCAGTACCAGCATGAGCACGGCCAGGGCATAAAAATAGGGACTGGCGGCCTGATAGACCTTGGGCGGAATCTGCGCACAGATAAACATGGCAATAAAGCCGATACCAAAGCTGATGCCCTGACGCATCACCATTCCCATATCCTGTGCGGTGGCACTATACACCACCATCAGCCCTAAAATTGCATTCAGGATCAGGAAGCATAATAGCCAGGGATCGAGGTGTAGTTTGGTCCAGCGAGAGGTATCGCTTTTAATGCTTCTTCCATCACGTAAAGAGTGACGTAAAAAACGATACTGCTGAGAAGGTATCATTGCGCCCCATTCAATCCAGATAACAAATCATCGGCAATTATAGGATGAACCATGCGCAGAGTGAATCGGAAATACACACTCGACTCATGATTTCAGCAAAGATTTTTTATGCAGTGCTTCCGGCGTGCTGGGCTTGCAGAATTAAACGCGCCAGCTCCAGATCATCGGGATAGGTAATTTTAATATTGTCGGAGCGTCCCTGTACCACCTGTACCGGATAGCCACCATGCTCCAGCGCACTGGCTTCATCGGTAATATTCACCTCTTGCGCCAATGCCTGTTCAATCGCGCGTTTTAGCTCACCTAAGCGCGCCATTTGCGGGGTTTGCGCCTGCCACAGCTGGGCACGGTCTACTGTGGTCTGAATCTGCTGCTGCGTCTCTACGCGCTTGAGGGTGTCACGGACCGGAATGGCCAGAATGGCACTCAGGTTGCTGTGTACCGCCTGATTCACCAGCGCATATAAGTTTTCAACCGCCACACAGGGACGCGCGGCATCATGCACCAGCACCCAGTCTTCATCCGATGCAATAGCAGATAAATACTGCAAGGCATTCAGTACCGAGTTGACCCGCTCTGCGCCACCCAGACAAAAATGAGCTTTATCCTGATGTGCAAACGGCAAACGCTGGGCCACATCATCCTGCGCACCAATGGCCAGCACATAACCTGCCAGCGGCAACTGATTTAAACGCGCTACCGTATGCTCCAGCACCGTGTGGTCCTGGATCATCTGATATTGCTTGAGTTCGGATTTGGAAAAGCGACTGCCCGAGCCTGCTGCCGGAATAACGGCCCAAAGTTTATGGTGTAGGGGTTGTTGCAGCTGGCTGTGGTGCTTCATTGGTACGTAAATCTACCTGGGCATTCGGATTGATATAAATCGGCTTATATTGGGTACTGATGGTACTCATCTGTACAAAAGTTTCATGTGGTTTAATTAAGCCCAGATCAAGACGGGCATGTTCTTCGATGGCTTCTACACCATTTTTTAAATCATAAACTTCCGCGGCCAAAACCCGGTTACGTTCTTTTAATTCATTATTGAGTTCGGTTTGTTGTTGTATTTTCTGGGTCAGTTCCTGATGTTCACGATAACCACCTTCACCAAACCAGTATAAATATTGAAACCCTGCGATCAGAACGATCGCAAGGCCCAACAGTACTTTACTCGATTTCGAGTCGAATACACTTAACATTGACATCTGTCACTTAGTTTAAACCTTTAAACTCAGCTTTACCGCGATATGCAGCATTCGTCAATTCTTCAATACGAAGTAATTGGTTATATTTCGCTACACGGTCAGAACGGCATAGAGAACCAGTCTTGATTTGACCTGCTGCTGTACCTACTGCAAGATCGGCAATGGTCGAGTCTTCAGTTTCACCTGAACGGTGAGAAATAACAGTCGAGTAACCATTGGCTTTTGCAAGGTAGATGGCATCTAAAGTTTCAGTCAAGGTACCAATCTGGTTGTATTTAATCAGAATCGAGTTACCCACTTTTTCGTTGATACCGCGTTGCAGGATTTTAGGGTTAGTCACGAACAGGTCATCACCGACCAACTGGATCTTGTCGCCAAGAATTGACGTCAGGTAAGACCAGCCTTCCCAGTCAGATTCATCTAAACCATCTTCAATTGAGATAATTGGATATTGGTTTACCAAGCCAGCTAAATAGTCAGCAAACTGGTTGCTGGTGAATGCTTTGTTGCCTTCGCCTTCCAGTATGTATTGACCGTTCTTGTAGAATTCAGAAGATGCACAGTCAAGCGCAAGCATCATGTCAGAACCTGCCTTGTAGCCAGTCTGTTCAATTGCTTCAAGAATTACGGTAATTGCTTCTTCGTTTGAACGTAAGTTCGGCGCGAAACCACCTTCATCACCTACAGCTGTGTTCAAACCTTTTTTCTTTAATACTGATTTTAACGCGTGGAATACTTCAGCGCCTGAACGTAATGCTTCAGCGAATGAAGTGAAGCCCACTGGCTCAATCATGAACTCTTGGATGTCAACAGTGTTGTCTGCGTGCGCACCACCGTTCAGGATGTTCATCATTGGCACAGGCATAGTCAAAATGGTTTGACCACGTAAATCTGCGATGTATTGGAAAAGAGGAATTTTCTTTTCATCAGCAGCAGCGCGTGCAGCAGCCAAAGATACGGCTAGCGTTGCGTTTGCACCTAATTTTTCTTTGTTTTCAGTACCGTCTAAAGCAATCATCGTATTGTCGATGTCTTTTTGCTCAAATACTGATTTACCCACCAGCGCATCACGGATTAGCGTGTTAACGTTGTTTACGGCAGTTTTCACGCCTTTACCTAAGTAACGTGCTTTATCGCCATCACGAAGTTCTAAAGCTTCACGAGAACCAGTTGAAGCACCAGATGGTGCACATGCACGGCCAACTACGCCAGATGCTAAGATTACGTCTGCTTCGATGGTTGGGTTACCACGAGAGTCCAAAATTTCACGTGCACGAATGTCAACGATTTGGCTCATGAACAATTCCTCAGTTGATTGAATAATAGATGCTGTTGCGGGCATCAATGAGTATCTAACTTTTTGAATCCTTTAACTAAAGTATCCAATTCTTTTAATTGCGCCAAGAATGGCTCTAGCTGTGACAGACGCAGCGCACACGGGCCATCACATTTGGCCACATCCGGATCTGGATGCGCTTCCAGGAATAAACCTGCAAGCCCGGTCGCCATACCGGCACGCGCCAGTGTGGTGATTTGCGCACGGCGACCACCTGCTGAATCGACACGACCACCCGGCGTTTGCAGCGCATGGGTCACATCGAAGAAGACCGGCACATTCATTTCTTTCATGATGTCAAAGCCCAGCATATCGACCACCAGATTGTTGTAACCAAAGGCTGAGCCCCGTTCACAAAGAATCAGCTTGTCATTACCAGCTTCCAGACATTTATGCAGGATATGACGCATTTCATGCGGCGCAAGGAATTGGGCTTTTTTAATGTTGATGATGGCCTGTGTTTTGGCCATAGCTTCAACTAAATCGGTCTGACGGCTTAAAAAGGCAGGAAGCTGAATAATGTCAGCAACTTCAGCCACCGGCGCAGCCTGATACGGCTCATGCACGTCGGTGATAATCGGAACATTGAAGTGTTTTTTGATGTCTGCCAGCCACTCAATCCCTTTTTCCAGGCCTGGGCCACGGAACGAGTTCAGGCTTGAACGGTTGGCTTTATCAAAGCTGGCCTTAAAAACGTAAGGAATATTCAAACGTGTGCAGATATCAATATAGGTTTCTGCAATTTCAAAGGCCAAATCTTTGGACTCAAGTACGTTCATGCCGCCGAATAGTACAAATGGCAAGTGGTTTGCCATTTGTATATCGCCTAAACGTACAACTTCTTGTGCTTTTAATTGTGACATTTAAACTTCCTGGTTTATTCCTTTTACCGCTTAGTGCTTGTTTTGGTACTGCTTTTTGGCAGCATCAATAAAGCTTGCAAACAGCGGATGTCCATCACGTGGCGAGCTGGTAAATTCTGGGTGGAATTGTACTGCAATAAACCAAGGATGTTGAGGGATTTCAACTGTTTCCACCAAGTGCTGTACTGGTGAATAACCTGAGATTTTCATGCCTTTTTCTTCAAGAACAGGAATATAACGGTTATTCATTTCATAGCGGTGGCGGTGACGTTCAATAATTTCTGCTGAACCGTACACTTCACAGGTTTTGGTGCCTTCAACCAGTTCTGATTTTTGTGCACCTAAACGCATGGTACCGCCGAGGTCAGAATCAACTGAACGCTGCTGTACTTCACCACGCTCATCTAACCATTCGGTAATCAGACCAATTAATGGAGATTTGGTTGAGCGGTTAAATTCAGTTGAAGTCGCATCTGCAATACCGGCAACGTTACGTGCGTATTCGATTACGGCAAGCTGCATACCTAAACAGATGCCCAGGAATGGAACACCGTTTTCACGTGCATAACGGATGGCCGCCATTTTACCTTCAGTACCGCGCTCACCAAAGCCGCCAGGGACCAGAATTGCGTCAGCATCTTTCAGTACGGCTGCAACGTCCTGGCTTTCAAGGTCTTCTGCATTGACATAGTCAATCTGTACTTTGACACGGTTTTGAATACCGGCATGCAATAATGCTTCGTTCACCGATTTATAGGCATCTGGCAGTTCAACGTATTTACCGACCATCGCTACACGTACGGTGTATTCCGGATTCAGTAAGGCTTCAACCACGTTATCCCAGTCAGACAGGTCTGCTTCTGGCACATCAAAACCAAAACGTTCACAGATCAGATCATCAACATCCTGCTCATAGAAGGTACGTGGAATTTGATAAATGGTTTTGGCATCTTTACACACCACCACTGCACGCGCTTCAACGTTGGTGAACAGTGCAATTTTGCGGGTAGTATCTGCGTCTACATCGTGCTCAGTACGGCAGATTAAGATATCTGGCTGAATACCGATTGACAGTAATTCTTTAACCGAGTGCTGGGTTGGCTTGGTTTTTAACTCTGCTGCAGACTTGATGTATGGCAACAGGGTTAAATGCATCAGCATGGTACGTTTATGACCGAGCTCAACCATGAGCTGACGGACCGATTCCATGAATGGGAGAGATTCAATGTCACCGACCGTGCCGCCAATCTCAACAATGGCAACGTCATAACCTTCACCTGCGCGAAGGACACGCTCTTTAATATTATCTGTGATGTGTGGAATCACCTGAACGGTGCCGCCCAGATAATCACCACGACGCTCTTTATTTAAGACGTCTTGGTACACGCGACCTGATGTGAAGTTGTTTAACTTCGTCATCTTCGCACGACGCAAGAAACGTTCGTAATAACCCAAGTCTAAGTCAGTTTCAGCACCATCCTCTGTGACAAAAACTTCACCATGTTGGAAAGGACTCATCGTCCCTGGATCGACATTGATGTATGGATCCATTTTGACCATGGTTACTTTCAAACCACGGGCTTCTAAAAGTGCAGCAACTGAAGCAGCTGAAATACCTTTACCTAGTGATGAAACAACACCACCAGTCACGAAAATAAAATGGGTCATTGGGTTTCTCGTACAATCGAGCCTAAACTGGCCTGCAATGTTGCGCAATTTTACTTTACTCTGCACCTATAAAGCAAAGTCATTCCGCATCAATTCATAGAACAATAAACAATTGGCTATTCTATCAGCATTTCCGATAAAAAATTAGATTTTATTCATAGGATTTTCATCTGATTTTTTGCTGTTATAATACGCGCATCTCGTTGAACCCTCCTTTTTTAGATTATGAACAAAAAATTTTTGATTTGTGGTGCAATTGCAACCAGTTTATTCCTGAGTGCCTGTGTTAAAAAAGAAGCACCTCAGGAAGAAGAACAGGTTGAAGTTGAGGTTCAGCAAACTGAGCAGATCACTGAGCCAGCCCAGTTCGAGCCACTTGAAGCAGAAACGCCAGAAGTGTCTGAAACTGAAGCGCCAGTGGAATACGAAGTTGAACGTACTGAAACTGAAAACACCACAACCGAAATTCGTCGTGAAGTGACGCCGCGTGAACCTGCGCCAGCCCCTCAGCCAGCTCAGGCCGCTCCTGCTGAAGACAAACCGGTAGAAGCCCGTCCAGCCAACCCGGACCCGGACAGCCAGTCACAAGATGACGCTGTTGCCGCAGCTATTGCCGCAGCAACCCCAGCGCTTGAAAACTGATTTCAGCCTTCAAGCACTGTTGCATAAAAAAACCCAGTCCATGTACTGGGTTTTTTATTGGCCTTTTTATGAAGCTGTTCCATTCAGGAATAAGAACGTTCACCCTGTTGATGCTGGTTCTTTAAATAATCAGCCATTAAACGTGTGGCCCAGGACTGTGGCGCACCTAAACCTTCATAAAAACCGCAATGACTGCCCTTTTTGGTGGTCACCACCATAATATTCGGCATTTTCTGAATACTTTCTTTATACGGTTCCAGATTTTTAATATGACAAACCGGATCATCTTCGGCGTTTAAAATCATCAGGGGAATTTTGACATTCTGGAACACATAAATCGGGTTAATGGCTTTGCTATAACTTTCATAATCATGATAGCCGGCCATCTCAAAATAGGCCTGTTCAAATTCGGCCAGGTTTTGCGCGGTAATGACTTTGGCCAGCGATTTGGTTTTCTGCCAGCTACTCCGATAAGGATCAATAAAGGCCTGAATCACCTTTTTGGTCATGACCTTACTATAAAACGGATGAACATGGTTAAAGCCAATTTCGGTGTCATACCCCGGGCACAGTGCAAAAGCAGCTTTTAGCGGCGTTTTGTCGCCTTCTTCACCTAAATAACGCACCAGCAAACCGGTACCGGCCGATGAACCTACCCCATATAGGGCAGAAACCGGGAATTTTTGCTGAATAAACTGGATCTGTTCCCGTAAATCTTCGGTGGAACCAAACAGGCAGATTTTTGGAACCGGCATAGGCAAGTTGGCATGACCACGGCGTAAACATAAGGCAATACGCCAGCCGGTCTGCTGATGTAAATCCCGCACCAGCTCGCTCATGCTCTCGGCAGTTCCGACAATGGTGTGCATTACAATAATGGTTGGGGTGCGTGGTGGCAGATGCAGACCGTACCAGGCAATAGCCGTTACGCCACCATCGGACATGTTCAGCTGTTCAATGGCATCGTAATGCAGACGGATGGTTTTTTTCTTGATTAAGTCAAAATAAAGCAGATGCGCATGGGTATTGGACAGCCACGGGGTTGGCCGGTATTTCTGTTTCAGTTGCGGTAAAACATCTATACAGCGCCGGATTTGACCTTCGGGATTAAAATATAAGGTCGGTTCTGCGGCGCCGGTCCATTCATCAATCAAGCGCTGGGTGAGCTGGGCCATTTTCTGGATCACAAATTTCATGTTTTGTTCCCCCCTTTTATGGTTTGGCTTATATCATGCTAGTTCTCTCATGTTATGAAGTCAGTTGAGTTCAGGGCTTAGATCAGGTGGGCATAAATTGTGCCATCCGTTGTCCCATCTCGGCAGCCAAAGCTTCGAGGCCGCTTTTAGGACGAATCATCACTTCAAAATCAATAATCTGACCTTGCTCATTGAAGCGGATCATATCAATACCCTTGAGTTTTTTATCTCCCACCTGGGCAGAAAACTCAAGCACAACATTGTTACCGTCTGCAGCATAAAATTCACGGTGATAGCTAAAGTTCTCAAAGACCTGAATTACATTGGTCAGAATAAAAAACACCACCTGCTTGCCGGCATAAGGCTGATAGGCCACCGGAGAACGAAACACCACCTCATCGGCCAGCAGTTCATTCAGGATGGCCATATCACGCTGTTCAAGCATCTGGTGCCAACGGGCAATGGCAGTTTTGGTAGTGTGTAAAGTCATTTTGGGGTCCTTTTTTGTTTTGATATTTCATTGCTATATAAAATCCCCCTGAGAAAGTTTTAAAGCATTGCTTTAAAACGAAGTGCAAGAAAGGGGGATTTAGGGGAATTTTTCTACAAAAATCCCGCCCCCCTTTTTCAAAGGAAGGAGTTGATTCTATTCAGCGAATTCCCTCGGCTTCCAAAAGACGAGCAACCCTGCTGCACAGGGCAGAGGCGGTTATTCAGCCTCTCCCCAGCGCTCTTCCATAGGGAGAGGGAGAAGGAATTAGATTAAATTTTCGCCGCCAACTCTGCACCCTGACGGATTGCGCGTTTGGCATCTAGCTCACCGGCTTCCTTGGCACCGCCAATTAGATGCACATTTTTACCCGCAGCTTGCAGCTGATCGTACATGGCGGTATATGATTCCTGTCCGGCACAGATCACCACGTTTTCAACTTCCAGCAGCATCGGCTGGTCATTGACCGTAATATGCAGGCCCTGATCATCAATTTTCTGATAGCTTACGCCTGCCATCATTTTAACATCGCGGTTTTTTAAGCCGGTACGATGAATCCAGCCGGTGGTTTTGCCCAGGCCTGCTCCCACCGAAGATGCTTTACGCTGCAATAAATAGATTTCATGATTGGAGGCTTCTACCTGTGCCGGTTTCAGGCCACCGACATGCTCATATTCGGTATCAATCCCCCATTCATCATAGAATTTTTCCGGATTCAGACTGCCACTTTCACCAGCATGACTTAAGTATTCTGCGGTATCAAAACCAATTCCACCAGCACCAATAATCGCAACCCGTTTCGCCACCGGTCGACGCTCTTTCAGCACATCCAGATAGCTCAGAACTTTAGGATGATCAATTCCTTCAATCTCCAGCTGACGTGGAGTCACCCCGGTTGCCACCACAATTTCGTCAAAACTGCTTTTGCTCAGCTCATCAAAGCTGGCCGTATGGTTCAGTTTTAGCTGAATGCGTGGCTGCAACTCAATTTGACGTTTGAAATAACGCAAGGTTTCATAAAACTCTTCTTTGCCCGGAATGGTCTTGGCAATATTAAACTGCCCGCCAATCTGGTTAGAGGCTTCAAAAATCGTCACTTCATGACCACGGTCTGCCGCATAAATTGCAAAGCTTAAACCGGCTGGACCCGCTCCAATCACCGCAATGTTTTTCGGCTGGCTGGCTTCTTTAAAGATCAGTTCGGTTTCATGACAGGCACGCGGATTGACCAGACAGGAAGCAATTTTCATGGAGAAAATATGGTCCAGACAGGCCTGGTTACAGGCAATACAGGTATTAATTTCATCGCTACGGCCCTGCTCGGCTTTCACCACAAAATCGGCATCTGCCAAAAATGGACGCGCCATCGACACCATATCGGCCTGGCCAGTCGCCAGTACATGCTCTGCCATTTCCGGGGTGTTAATCCGGTTGGAGGTGATTAAAGGAATTTTGACTTCACTTTTGAGCTTTTCTGTGACCCAGCTAAAAGCCGCACGCGGCACTTTGGTGGCAATGGTCGGAATACGTGCTTCATGCCAGCCAATACCGGTATTAATAATGGTCGCACCCGCTTTTTCAATTTCTTTGGCCAGCTGCACCACTTCTTCAAAACTTGATCCGCCTTCGACCAGATCCAGCATTGACAGACGATAGATAATAATAAAGTTTTCACCCACTTCAGCACGGGTACGTTTCACGATTTCAATCGGAAAGCGAATCCGGTTTTCATAGCTGCCGCCCCATTCATCATCACGATGATTGGTGCGCTTGGCAATAAACTCGTTAATCAAGTAGCCTTCCGAACCCATAATTTCAACACCGTCATAACCGGCATATTTGGCCAGCTTGGCACAGTTGGCAAAATCGGCAATGGTCTGCTGTACTTCGGCCGAGGTGAGTGCATGCGGTTTAGACGGGTTAATAGGCGCCTGAATCGCGGATGGCGCCACAATATCCGGCTGATAGGAATAACGTCCAGTATGCAAAATCTGCAAGGCAATTTTACCACCCGCTTCATGCACGGCTTGGGTGACCACTTTATGTTTTTCAGCTTCGGCCAGGGTGTCGAGTTTATTGCCGCCTGCAAAGGTTAATCCAGCATCATTTGGAGAAATCCCGCCGGTCACAATCAGGCCTACGCCACCTTTGGCGCGCTCTGCGTAGAATGCTGCCATCCGTGCATAACCATTGGGTGCTTCTTCAAGCCCCACGTGCATAGAACCCATAAGTACGCGGTTTTTTAAGGTGGTAAAGCCTAAATCAAGCGGGGCTAACAGATGCGGATAATTCGACATATTCTCTCCTTGGGTGGCCCAAAGCGGGCTATTTTTATGTTAATGCAACTTGTTGCATAAATTTATATGCGAATTTTGACTTTTATGCAACATGTTGCATAATATTTTAGATTCATACTTGCATGATCTCATCTATGTCTTTAGCCCATGTGTTACTCACCAGCCTGATTGAAAAACCCAGTACGGGCATTGAACTAGCCCGGCGCTTTGATCGCTCGATGGGCTTTTTCTGGAATGCCACCCATCAGCAGATTTATCGTGAATTAAACAGCATGCTCAGCAAAGGCTGGATTTCTACTTTGGCTGAAGAAGATGCCCAAGGCCGTAAAAAAACCTATCAGGTCGAAGCCGCAGGTCGGGTCGAACTGGCCGACTGGATGGTCAAGCAAAGTCCTCCGGCGCAGCTCCGTGAAGAACTGATGGTGCGTTTACGGGCCGAAGCACAACTCGGTGGTAATGAGGTTTTGCCCGAGCTAGAGCGGCATTTACAGTTGCATCAGGAAAAATTGCAGCTGTATCAGGCGATTTATGCCAAAGACTTTGCCCAGCAGACCGACGAAAATCGTACCTTATATATTCATAAAATGATTTTACAGCTGGGTATCGAGCAGGAAATCGGCTGGATTCGCTGGCTGGAAGCGGTGATTCCGGCGCTAAAAGCTTTTGATCAACAACAATAAAATTTCAAGGAATGAAATCTCATGCCGTATTATGTCATGCCCGATGGCGAAGGTTTATTTGTGCGTGAATTTGGTCAGGGCCAGCCGGTGCTGGTGCTGTCCGGTTTGGGCATGCACAGCTGGCAATGGCTGCCGTTTTTGTGGCCGCTACGTAAACAGTTCCGTTTTATTATTCCCGACTGGCGCGGCTTTGGCAGTTCGAAACAGTGCCGGATTCCGGAGCTGGATGCCATTTCCAGCCACTGGCAGGATGTGCAATCCTTAATTCAGCAACTACAGCTGCAACAGTTTATAATCGTTGCCTATTCGATGGGTGCGACCACTGCCATGCATGGTATGCAATATGGACAGCTGGCAGCGCAGTTAAAAGCTTATTTGCATATTGATCAGACCCCGAAAATCATGGTGGATGAACACTGGGCCTATGGCCTGTTTGGCCAGCAGCACAGCCGCTTCAAACAGATCTTATCCGAACTGTCCGCGCTATTTACGGAACACGCACATCTCCAGTGGATTCACGATTTAAATGATACGGCCAAAGATCAACTGTTTGCTTTATGGATGCAGTTTATTGAGCTGCAAAATAACAACCCTCGCCAGCGAGCCATCTTTTGTAAAATCCTGCAACAGCCACGTTTGCAACATCTGCTGTTACCCTCATCTCGACTGGACTATATGACTTGGTATATCCGCAACTATTTAGAACATGCCGAAGATTATCGTGAAGCCTTAAGCCAGCTGAACTGTCCTACGGTGTTTTTTAGCGGGGTGCAATCGGTGCTCTATCCGGTACAGGGACAAACCCTGATTGCCCAAAGTGTGGCACAGGCACAGCAGGTGTTGTTTGAAAAATCAGGGCATACTCCGCTACTGACTGAGCCGCTGAAATTTACCCGCGAACTTAAACGCTTTTTATTGCAGCATCAGTAAATATCTACATCAATATTTATAGCTGAATAAAAAAAGCCGAACGGTGTAAGGTTCGGCAAAAAGCAAGTGAAGACTAACAATCAAGGCAAAGCACTAGGCAATTTTCCCATCAATAATGCCCTGCTGTTTTAAAGCCTGCAGTTCTTCAGCAGATTTAAAGCGGGACAGAATATAGGCCGTATGTTCACCCAGTTGCGGTGGTGCCTGCCGGTATTCGACCGGTGTATCTGACAGCTTGATTGGTGATGCAATCATTTTAAATTGCGCATTTAAACTGTGCGGCAAATTGACCAGCATCTGCCGATGCTGAATTTGCGGCTCAGCCAAGGCATCTTCAATCGAGTTAATTACACCGACCGGTACTTTGACCGCATGAATCCGGCGTACCCATTCCTCTGCATCCTGACTCAGGAAAAATTCAGCCAGAGCTGGAATCAGCTCATCGCGGTATTTGACCCGGTCCTGATTACGTAAGAATTTCGGATTGTTCAATAATTCCGGATAACCAATGGCCAGACATAGGTCCTTGAACTGTTTGTCATTACCACAGGCAATAATAAATTCCTTATCTTTAGCCTTAAAGGTTTGATACGGCACAATATTCGGGTGTTTATTGCCCATGCGCTGCGGTGACTGGCCACTGCTCAGATAATTCATGCCCTGATTGGCCAGCGTTGCCACCTGAACATCCAATAAAGACAGATCAATATATTGTCCACGTCCGGTATGATGCCGCGCCAATAATGCTGCCTGAATCGCCACCGTGGCATACAGTCCGGTCTGAATATCCACCACCGCCACACCGACCTTCTGTGCACCACCACCCGGTTCATGATCCGGTTCGCCGGTAATGCTCATCAGGCCAGACATGCCTTGAATAATAAAGTCATAACCCGGTTCTGCTGCCCGCGGTCCATCCTGACCAAATCCGGTAATCGAGCAATATACCAATTGCGGATTCAGTTCACTCAGGCTGGCATAATCCAGTCCATATCTGGCCAGCGAACCAGCCTTATAATTTTCGATGATCACATCGGACGTTTTGACCAGCTCACGAATCAGCTGTTGGCCCTGTTCACTGGCAATATCGACACTGACCGAATATTTATTGCGGTTGGCACACTGAAAATAACCGGATTCACGGGTAGCGTTGCCCTGTGCATCGGGCATCCAGGGCGGTCCCCACATGCGGGTATCATCGCCTACCTGTGGCCGTTCAATTTTAATCACTTCTGCGCCTAAATCCGCCAGAATCTGTCCGCACCATGGACCCGCCAATACCCTGCTTAAATCCAGTACCCGAATTCCTTGTAATGCACCCATCTTATCCTCCGCTAGATCCGGGGGATGCTCCCCCGCGATCCTTTTATTTTTATTTAACTGTGGCTGGTTTCACGCTGACATCATTGCTGGCAGCCGCTGTTTGCCCCGTTTCCACGTTGGTGTTTTGCGCACTCAGACTGGCTTGCTGTGGATCATATTGACGCTCACGAATCAGCAGTCCTGGAATCACCCCGGCAATGAAGTAGGCGGCACCCATCACAATAAAGGCCATGGTGAAAGAGCTGCCTGCTGCAATCATCCCGATGGTTGCCGGTGCAATCGCTGCGCCCAGACGTCCCATGTTATAGGCACCACCAATGGCTGTACCGCGTACATCGGTCGAGAAGGTTTCAGCCATATAGGTGGCATTGACACCGTATGGAATCCCGTACAGGAAGCCAAAGGTCACCAGCAAGTAGGCAATATTGTCCGGCGTGTTAAAGAAGATGATGACTGGCAGGAAGGCCGCTGTACTGACCGTACCAAATACAAAGGTAATCCGGCGTCCGAACTTATCTGCAGCATAACCGGCCAGAATTTTACCCAGAATCATGGCGGTATAGGCACCGACCATATAACCGGTCAGGGCTTTAAAGTTCATGTTTAAATCGGTTTCCAGATAGGTCGGCATCCAGTTATTTACGCCATAATAACCAAACTGTAAAAAGGCCGCAGTAGTCATCCAGAGCAGGAACATTTTACGGTGGTTCTGATGGCCAAAAATACGCTTATAGATACTTTCAGACGGTGCAGCAGCTGGGTTTTCCGGTACGTGCTGAGGTGCCTCAAGTTTTAGTTCACGGCGTTTAATCTGTTCAATTTTGGCTTCCTGCCAAGAAGCTGGTTCTGGTACAAAGCGCATGAAGATTAAGGCAAAGCCGGCAGGAATAATAGTCACATAGAACAGCATACGCCAGCCATGATCGGGAATAATCGCCCCGGCCATGAGCGTCGCCACGATATAACCCACAGTCTGACCGGTCTGCAAAGTCCCCAGCACCGTGGTGCGGTATTTGGTCGGGACATACTCTGCCATTAAGGTATTACAGGCCATATACAGTGAACCTAAACCAAAGGCACCAATAAAACGTAAAATCATGAACTGTTCATAATTTTGGGTAAAACCTAAAATACAGGTCATGATCGAGAAAAACACCACCGACCAGGCAATGGTTTTGACCCGTCCAAATTTGTCACAGGCCCAGCCACCGGAAATGCCACCTAAGGCCATGCCGGCCAGTGACGCACTGCCGAGCATTCCGGCCTGAAACGTGGTTAAACCAAATTCTGCTTTTAAACTGGTTAAGCTAAAAGACAGCAGCATGATGTCTACGCCATCAATCACCAAAGACACAAAGGCAAAAATAAAGGCCAGTTTCCAGGTGTTTTTATTAATTCGATGGGCGGTACCCACATTCGATGGCAGTTTTAAGCCCAGTGTTCCGGCTTCAGCGTGTATATCGTTTTTCATCTTGTCGTTACCTCATTTTCCCAAATGAGTCACCGGTATTTTTTGCTATGGGTTCTGCCTTTCTGCTTTTTATTCTTTTTTATTCAGTAGCGCATGACAGCCAAAACTCGCCCACAGCAAGACCCGAGAGTCTGCCGATGAATCCTTTATTTACGTTATGAATCAGATTTTTTAGACACAACTATCCTGAGGATGTTCATCCTGAACATCCTGGCTATTTTTCTATGACATTAATTACAAAATGCAGCGATTCCGGTCTGTGCACGGCCCAGAATTAAGGCATGTACGTCATGCGTCCCTTCATAGGTATTCACCACTTCCAGATTCACCAGATGACGCGCCACACCAAATTCATCCGAAATACCGTTACCACCCATCATGTCACGGGCCAAACGGGCAATATCCAGCGCCTTGCCACAGTTATTACGCTTGATTAAAGATGTACCTTCAATCGAGGCAATACCTTCATCTTTCATGCGGCCAAAACGTAATGCGGCCTGTAAACCTAAAGCGATTTCAGTTTGCATATCAGCCAGTTTTTTCTGGATTAACTGATTGGCAGCCAAAGGACGACCAAACTGTTTACGGTCCATGGTGTACTGATGTGCGGTATGCCAGCAGAACTCTGCCGCACCCATCGCACCCCAGGCAATGCCGTAACGGGCACTGTTCAGGCAGGTAAATGGACCTTTTAAGCCACGAACTTCTGGGAAAGCATTTTCTTCTGGGACAAATACGTTATCCATTACAATTTCACCGGTGATGGAAGCACGTAAACCGACCTTGCCGTGAATCGCAGGCGCAGACAGCCCTTCCCAGCCTTTTTCCAGAATAAAGCCGCGAATGTCACCGACATTGCCTTCAGGTGAAACTTCTTTGGCCCAGACCACAAATACATCGGCAATTGGGCTGTTGGTAATCCACATTTTTGCGCCTGTTAAACGATAACCGCCATCGACTTTTTTGGCACGGGTAATCATGCTGCCGGGGTCAGAACCATGATCCGGTTCGGTCAGACCAAAGCAGCCAATATATTCACCCGTAGCTAATTTTGGTAAATACTTCTGTTTTTGTTCTTCCGAGCCAAATTCATTAATCGGTACCATCACCAGCGAACTTTGTACACTGGCCATAGAACGGTAGCCTGAATCAACACGCTCAACTTCACGGGCAATCAGACCATAGCTGACATAATTTAAACCGGCACCGCCGTATTGCTCAGGAATGGTCGGGCCCAGCAAACCGAGCTCGCCCATTTCACGGAAAATGGTCGGATCGGTTTTTTCATGACGGAACTGTTCTAATACACGTGGCATCAGCTTGTCCTGACAATAGGCCGCAGCAGTATCACGGATCATGCGCTCTTCTGCAGTCAGCTGCTGCTCCAGCAGGAATGGGTCTTGCCAGTCAAAATGTACTTTACGGCCTGAATGTGAATTTACCATTTGATTCATAGCTTCCTCTGCCTGAATGATGTTCTCGTTGTTTGTGTTGATACTATGTGTGAAAAATAATATTTTCAAACGAGATTTTTTAATGCAGATATGCATTCTCCGCATATCTTAAATAAGCATATTCATACTGGAGCTGCGCATCGCGCTAAAACCTGTGAAGAAACAATAAAAAATAAACAAATTGGCGATCATAGTGCCTTCATCTATGCTATTTTCAAATACCTGTGCAGATAAAGGATGATCTGAAATGCGGCGTAATATTCCCTCTTTACAGGCCTTGCTCTGCTTTGAGTCGGCAGCCAAGCATTGCAGTTATACTCATGCCTCGCAAGAACTGTTTATTACCCAGAGTGCGGTTTCCCGGCAAATCCAGCAGCTGGAAGAATTTCTTGGCTTAAGCCTGTTTATCCGGACCCGGCATGGAGTCGAACTGACGCCTGCAGGACAGCATTATTATAAAAGTATCAAACCCTATTTACTGGGGCTGGAGCAAAGCACGCTCGATGTGATGTCGCATAAAGGATTAGGTGGCACCTTAAAACTGGGTGTGGTACCGACCTTTGCCACGCGCTGGCTGGTGCCGAAGCTGCATCGTTTTAACCAGCGCTATCCGGAAATTACCATCCATTTGGAAACCAGCACCAAGCCGTTTTTATTTAATGAAAATATTTTTGATGCGGCCATTTATGCGGGCACGCAGCAGCAGATTGATCATTGGCCCGGAATCCACACCCATTTTTTAATGAAGGAAGATGTGGTGCCGGTGTGCTCACCGCAGCTGATTGCCCGGCATTTTCCTGCGGCACAAAAAAGCCATCGCTATGGTTATAACCTGGCTGCTGAACAATTACAGCAACTGCCCTTATTACAGCAAACCACACGACCGACCATCTGGCAGGAATGGTTCCAGACCCAGCAGATTGAGCATGCCCATCCGTATGATGGACAGCGTCATGAACTGTTTTCGATGCTGGCTGTGGCCGCCAGTCATGGCATGGGCATGGCGCTCATCCCGCAAATGCTGATTCAGCAGGAATTAACCAGCGGTGAACTGGTACTGGCCTCAGATCAGCAGCTCAGCGGCCGGCGCTCCTATTATCTGGTGCATTCTAGTCAGGAAAATTCAGTTTTAATTCAGAAATTTGTAGAATGGATGCAACAGGAAGTCACGCACAGTATCGCCACACAGGAATCTGCCTATGCCTAAACTGATTGTTTTCTCCGGCGCCGGAATGAGTGCCGAAAGCGGGATCAATACCTTTCGTGATAGTGAAGGATTGTGGGAACAGCATCGGGTAGAAGATGTGGCCACGCCGGAAGCCTGGGCCAAAAATCCGGTGCTGGTGCAGCGTTTTTATAATGAACGGCGCAAAAATATTCTGAATGCCCAGCCCAACGCGGCGCATCAACTGATTGCCGAACTGGAACAGTATTTTGATGTGGCTGTTATTACCCAGAATATTGATGATCTGCATGAACGTGCCGGTAGCCAGCAGGTATTACATTTGCATGGCAATATCCGGCTGGCCAAAACCTCCGGTCCCGATGCACAAACCACTACCCGCTTTTACCCGATTGAAGGCGCCGAGCTGGATTTGGAACGCGATGTCTGTGATGCGGGTTATCCGCTACGGCCACACGTGGTCTGGTTTGGTGAGGCGGTACCAGCCTATGCACAAGCGATTGAATGGGTGCAGGATGCCGATATTTTTATTGTGATTGGCAGCAGTCTGGCAGTCTACCCGGTGGCTGGTCTGGTTCATGAAATTCCGGCCAGCTGTCAGGCCTATTATATTGACCCGAAAGCCAATCAGCAGCGTTTACCGGCGCAATATGAATGTATTGCCGCCACTGCAACCCAAGGTTTGGCACAGTTAAAACCACGTCTGCTGGCGGCCCTGTAAGTTGAATCAAAACCATCGGCCAAACACAAAAGGCTCAAAACCAATATATGACCTTGAGCCTTTGCTGTTTTACTGAAGCAGTCAGTGTCTTAGCTGACTTGGGCAAAAACTGCTTCCGGTGGTGTTACCTCACTGACCAGACTATGCAGGGCAAAAATTTCATCCAGCTGTTCCTGAGTCAGTAATTCCTGCTCCAGTACCACCTGCTGAATGGTTTTGTTTTCAGCAATACACAGTTTCCCGATTTCATCACATTTGGCATGACCTAGAATCGGATCAAGCAAAGTGACAATACCGACGCTACGCATCACCGCATCATGGCAAGCCTGTTCATTGGCCTGAATGCCCTGAATACATTTTTCATCCAGACTTTTCATGGCTTGAGTCAATAACTGGATGGATTCATGAATCGACACGGCAATCACCGGTTCCATCACGTTTAACTGCAACTGCCCGGCTTCGGCCGCCATGGTCACGGTCAGGTCATTGCCAATCACTTTAAAAGCAATCTGGTTCACCACTTCCGGAATGACCGGATTGACCTTGGCCGGCATAATCGAAGAACCGGCCTGCAACTCCGGTAACCGGATTTCCCCCAGACCGGTACGCGGGCCAGAACTTAATAAACGCAGGTCATTACAGATTTTCGATAACTTCACCGCCAGACGTTTCAGTGTGCTGGATAAAATGATGAAAACCCCACAGTCGCTGGTGGCTTCGACATAATCTTCTGCGCCAATTAATGGCAAGCCGCTAATCTCTTTTAAAGCCTGCACCGCTTCCTGGGCATAGCCTTTGGGAGTATTTACACCCGTACCAATCGCGGTAGCGCCGAGGTTAATTTCCAGTAACAACTGACGGGTCCGGTCAATCAGTTTTAAATCTTCTTTTAACAAGGTGGCAAAGGCACGGAACTCCTGCCCCAAGGTCATCGGCACGGCATCTTGCAGCTGGGTCCGGCCCATTTTTAATACATACTGAAATTCAGCTACTTTCTTGTAGAAACTGTCAATCAGGTTACGCATCTGCACGAACAGATCATCCAGACTGTAATAAGTCGCTAAACGCAAGGCTGTTGGATAGACATCATTGGTCGATTGCGACTTATTAACATGATCATTTGGATGAATGGAAAAATAACTGCCTTTTTCCAGACCCAGATGTTCTAAGGCGATATTGGCAATCACCTCATTGCTGTTCATGTTAATCGACGTTCCGGCACCGCCCTGATAAACATCTAAAGGAAAATGCGCACGCCATGCAGCAGGCTGTTCAATCAGCTGGTCACAGGCATACTGAATCGCCTCAGCCACCTGCGGGGAGATTTTTTCAAACTGTAAATTGGTTTGTGCAGATGCCTTTTTCACCTGCACCAAAGCACGAATGAAATGCAGGTTTTCACCGACCTGCTGATTAGAGATCTGGAAGTTCTCCAAGGCACGCAAGGTATGAATACCATAATAACTGTCTGCCGGCACTTCTTTAGCACCTAGCAAATCATGCTCTATTCTTGTTTTCTCTGTCTGAACCGTAATCACACTGTTTACTCACTATTTCGCACCAATATTATGCATAAGAAAATCTTAAACCTGTGCCAGCCTGAAACTACACAAGATTGATACGCTTTTTGAAATATTTAATTACACATTCTTTCTGAATGTACGGGATGTAACATAATGTAAATTTACTCCATTTTTAAGCCAGATTTAACAGATTCTCTCCATATTTGCAAAAATAAAAATATTCACCGCTTTATTCAAAATTTTGACTTAATAATTTTCCGCTCATTGCTCCCATTTTTTCAATTGTATCTAAAGCTACAAACTGCAACATAAGACCGCTATAAATCCCGTCGAAATGTTACAGAACGTAATTTTAATTCCATGCTTGAATCAGCTCCTTGAAAAAATGCGCAAAAAATCATCTCGGATGGATGAACGCTTACAGACAAAGGATGGGCATATGAGTCAACTGAATCCCACATTAATTACCTTTATATTTTATATCGTGGCCATGATCGGTATCGGGCTGTATGCCTACAAGGCCACCACAGATTTCTCGGATTATATTCTTGGGGGCCGCAGTCTGGGCAGCGTGGTGACTGCGCTTTCTGCCGGCGCATCGGATATGAGCGGCTGGCTGCTGATGGGTTTACCCGGTGCAATCTATCTGGCCGGATTATCTGAAGCCTGGATCGCCATCGGCCTGATTATTGGTGCATGGTTAAACTGGCTTCTGGTCGCCGGGCGTTTGCGGGTTCATACCGAAGTACAAAACAATGCCCTGACCCTGCCAGATTATTTCACCAGCCGTTTTGGCGACCGCAAGAAAATCCTGCGCGTCAGTTCAGCACTGGTGATTCTGGTATTTTTCGCGATTTACTGTGCATCCGGCATGGTGGCCGGTGCGCGTTTATTTGAAAGCCTGTTTGGCTGGTCCTATACCACGGCGCTGTGGATTGGCGCGATTGCCACCATCAGCTATGTCTGTATTGGCGGCTTCCTGGCAATTAGCTGGACCGATACCTTCCAGGCCGGGCTGATGATTTTTGCCCTGCTGATTACCCCCATCATGACCTATCTGGCATTGGGTGATCATGGCCAGCAAATTGGTCTGTTACTGGAAACCGCACGTCCACATGCCACACAAATGCTGTCCGGTTTAAGTTTTATTGCCATTTTATCTTCCTTGGCATGGGGCTTAGGCTATTTTGGATAACCGCATATTCTAGTGCGTTTTATGGCGGCCGATTCGGTTAAAACCATTCCGGCGGCGCGTAAAATTGGTATGAGCTGGATGATTCTCTGTCTGGGCGGTGCGGTGAGTGCCGGTTTCATTGCCATTGCCTATTTCCAGCAATTTCCAGAACTGGCGGCTGTGGTGAATCAGAACCCGGAAACCGTGTTTATGGAGCTGACCAAAATCCTGTTTAATCCGTGGATTGCCGGGATTATTCTGGCCGCCATTCTAGCCGCGGTCATGAGTACACTCAGCTGCCAGTTACTGGTCTGCTCCAGTACCTTAACTGAAGATTTATACAAGGCTTTTTTACGCAAAAATGCCTCACAAAAAGAGCTGGTCTGGGTCGGCCGTTTTATGGTGCTGTTGATTGCAATGCTGGCAATCTGGCTGGCCAGCAATCCATCGAGTAAAGTCCTGGGGCTGGTGGCCTATGCCTGGGCCGGATTTGGTGCGGCTTTTGGTCCTCTCATTATTCTGTCGCTGTTCTGGAAACGCATGACCCTGAAAGGCGCGATTGCCGGGATGCTAGTCGGTGCGATGACCGTGATTGTCTGGAAAAATGTCATGGCCGATACCGGACTCTATGAGATTATTCCCGGCTTTATTCTGGCCAGCCTGAGTATTGTAATAGTCAGTCTGCTCGACCGGGCACCAAGTACAGAGGTGATTGAACGCTTTGAACAGTCAGATGCCGAGTACAAAAAAGCCATGCAGGAAATGAACAGCTAGCACAGCAATCTACCGAATTGATTGATCATCCATAAAAAAAGGAGCTTCGGCTCCTTTTGGGTTTTAACGGAAAATACAGACAAAGATGACGGTTTATTTGGCCTTGTGCTGATATTTCAGTTTCAATTGCGAGCTTTCCTTAATCACTTCCATCACCGGATAACTGCGGGTTTCTTTCACCCCCGGCAACTGCCATAAAATTTGCCCGGAAATCTTACGGAATTCTTCCATATTGGCGCAGCGGATTTTGACTACAAAATCGAAACCACCACTAATCATGTGACATTCCACAATTTCCGGATGCTGCAAAATCGCATCTGAAAATTCTTCCAGTACATTCGGTGTGGTTTTATCCAGCAGAATTTCCACAAATACCACAAAGCTGCTATTCAGCAACTCCGGATTCAGCTTGGCTTCATAGCCCAGAATAAAACCATCTTTGCTCAGTTTCTGTACCCGTGCCAGCGCAGCAGTTGGCGATAAATTGACGGCTTCGGCCAGTTTAATATTTGAAATCCGGCCATCTTTTTGCAGAATATCCAGAATTTTAATGTCAGTGCGATCTAGACTCATCATTCCATTCATAATCCGTATTTATCTCTAAAAATAACAAAAATTATAGTGAGTTATTCGGCATATTTTCTGTGATCATAAATTATATAAGGTACACCGTTCAACTAAAATATATCGTCACAGGATGTTGGCATGAACATGATGGATAGCGAAACCCATTTCGACGACGCAAAACCGCATTTGGATTACATCACTGAATTCAAAGAAAAAAATGAGGCAGAAATTGCCATCAATACCGCATGGCGTCGCCCTGAAAGTGAATGTGTCAGCCATTTACTCGAGCACAGTGAAATTCCTGATGCACTCAACAGCCAAATTTATGAGCTGGCTTTTCAGCTGGCCCACTCCCTGCGTGAACGTAAAAATTCCAGCGGTAAAGCCGGTCTGGTGCAAGGCCTGTTGCAAGAGTTCTCCCTCTCTTCACAAGAAGGCATCGCCCTGATGTGTCTGGCCGAAGCGCTATTACGTATTCCTGATACCGCAACCCGTGATCTGCTGATCCGCGACAAGATCAACCAGGGCAACTGGAAAGAGCATTTAGGTCAAAGTAACCTGATGTTTGTGAATGCAGCGGCCTGGGGCTTAATGCTGACCGGCAAGCTGATGGAAACCCCGAAACAGAACAGCTTAAGCGGTATTCTGACTGGCCTGCTGGCGCGCAGTGGCCGTGGTATTATCCGTAAAGCGGTAGATGTGGCGATGCGGATGATGGGTGAGCAGTTCGTGACTGGTGAAACCATTAGCGAAGCCCTGCAACATGCCGAACCGTTAGAAGAAAAAGGTTTCCGTTATTCTTATGACATGCTCGGTGAAGCGGCCCTGACCGAACACGATGCAGAGCGTTATTTTGATGACTATCAAAATGCCATCCATGCCATTGGCCAGGCCTCTAAAGATAAAGATGTTTATACCGGTCCGGGGATTTCGATCAAGCTCTCTGCCCTGCATCCACGTTATCAGCGTGCTCAAATTGACCGCGTGCATACCGAACTGTATGACAAGGTGCTGCAACTGGCGGTGCTGGCCAAGGACTACAATATTGGCCTGAATATTGATGCCGAAGAATCTGAACGACTGGAAATGTCTTTAGAACTGCTGGAACGTCTGTGTTTTGAACCGGCACTGGATAACTGGAAAGGCATTGGCTTTGTGATTCAGGCCTACCAGAAACGCTGCTTCTATGTAGTAGATTATGTGGTTGATCTGGCCAAACGCAGCCAGAAACGCCTGATGATTCGCTTGGTGAAAGGCGCCTATTGGGACAGCGAAATCAAGAAAGCGCAAATTGATGGCATGTCAGATTATCCAGTCTTTACCCGTAAAGTGCATACCGATCTGTCCTATATTGCCTGTGCGAAAAAATTACTGGCGGCACCGGAACAGATTTATCCACAGTTTGCGACTCACAATGCTCAAACGCTGGCCACGATTTATCATCTGGCCGATCCAGCGCGCTATTATGCTGGCCAATACGAGTTCCAATGCCTGCATGGTATGGGCGAGCCGTTGTATGAAAATGTGGTCGGCTCGAAACAGCAGCAGAAACTCGGTGTGCCGTGTCGTATTTATGCACCAGTCGGTAACCATGAAACCCTGCTGGCCTATCTGGTACGTCGTTTGCTGGAAAATGGTGCCAACACCTCTTTCGTCAACCGTATTGCCGATAAGACCCTGAATATTGAAGATCTGATTGAAAATCCGCATCAGACCATTTTAGCCACAGCTCAACAGGAACAGAAAGTCGGCCAGAAACATCCGGCGATTCCCTTACCGCATGAGTTATATGGCGAGCAGCGCGACAACTCTGCCGGCCTGGACTTAGCCAATGATCAGGATTTGGCGGCTTTAAACGCAACCGCGCAGAGTTTGCATCAGCATCAATGGACTGCCCAGCCGATGGGTGAAGGCTTAACCGCCGAAGACAGTGCCGATGTACACGCAATTTTAAACCCGGCGCAGCATCAGGATATTGTTGGTCATGTGCAGGAAGCCACTGCAGCACAGGTCAATCAGGCGCTGGAAAATGCGGTACAGGCACAAGCCGTCTGGGCCAATATTTCCAAACATGAACGCGCACAATGTCTGGAACGTGCTGCCGATTTAATGCAGGCACGCCTGCAACCGCTCATGCTGCTCCTCTGCCGCGAAAGTGGCAAGACCTATGGCAATGCCATTGCCGAAGTGCGTGAAGCAATTGATTTCCTGCGCTACTATGCCGCGCAAATGCGTGATCTGGACATCAATACCCAGATCATTCCGCTAGGGCCGGTGCTGTGTATCAGCCCGTGGAATTTCCCGCTGGCGATTTTTAGCGGCCAGATTGCCGCGGCACTGGTGGCTGGCAATACCGTTCTGGCCAAACCGGCCGAGCAGACCCCGCTGATTGCAGCGCAAGCGGTGCAGATTTTATGGGATGCCGGCATTCCGCAAAATGTACTGCAACTGCTGCCGGGACGCGGTGAAACAGTCGGTGCGCAGCTGAGTCAGGATGAACGGATTCAGGGCATTATGTTTACCGGCTCGACTGAAGTCGCCAAAATCCTGAATCAGACCGTGGCCAAACGTTTAAGCCAGACTGGTGGTGCCATTCCGCTCATTGCGGAAACTGGCGGGCAAAACGCCATGATTGTTGATTCTTCAGCCCTGACTGAACAGGTGATTCTGGATGCGGTCAGCTCTGCTTACGACAGTGCCGGTCAGCGCTGCTCGGCCCTGCGAATTTTATGTGTGCAGGAAGATAATGCCGACACGGTACTGACCATGCTCAAAGGTGCCATGCAACAGTTGCGCGTCGGTAATCCTTATGTGCTAAAAACCGATATTGGTCCGGTGATTGACCTGGAAGCGCAGAACAATATTGAGCGTCATATTGAAAAAATGCGCATTAAGGGCTATCCGGTGCATCAGTTGATGTGGAATAAGCAAAGCGATGCAAGCTTGCAACACGGCACTTTTGTACCACCAACGCTGATTGAACTGCCGCATCTGGATGATCTGGAGCGCGAAGTGTTTGGCCCGGTACTGCATGTGATTCGCTACCGTTATGGACAGCTTGATCAACTGCTGGCACAAATCAATGCCAAAGGTTATGGCCTGACCATGGGCTTGCATACCCGTATTGATGAAACCATTCATAGCGTGATTGCCCAAGCCGAGGTCGGCAACCTGTATATCAACCGTAATATTGTCGGTGCTGTGGTCGGGGTGCAACCTTTTGGCGGCGAAGGCCTGTCCGGGACTGGACCTAAGGCCGGTGGACCACTGTATCTCTACCGCTTAATGCAATACTGCTCGCAGAAAAAGCTGGCTCAACCATTTGCGGCGCAGGCTCAGCATCCAGCAGCAATGCCTGCCCTGTATAACCAATTGGTGGACTGGGTACAGGCCGAGTTCCCGCAGCAGCTGATTCAACTACCGGAAAAAATTGCCACGGGTCAGAGTTTTAACCTGACTGGCCCAACCGGTGAAAGTAACCAGTATACGATTTTGCCCCGCCATGCCGTGCTATCCCTGGCCGAACAGGAGCTGGATCAGATTCATCAGTTACTGGCGATTTTTGCAGTCGGCAGTCAGCCGGTGGTTCTGGCAGAAAACCGCTTCATGCTGAAATATCTGCCGAAAATGCCGCCAGAGATTGCCCAGCGGATTCACGTGATCCCAGACTTGCTGCATGGCGATTATGATGCAGTGCTGCATCATGGCAGCTCGGCGCAATTGCTGGAGTTACAGCAAACGGTAGCGCAGCGTGCCGGAGCGATTGTCGGCATCAGCCATCTCAAACCGAATGATCCGAAAATTCCGCTGGAACGTCTGGTGATTGAACGGGCCATCAGCATTAATACTGCTGCAGCTGGAGGGAACGCCAGCCTGATGACGCTGGATTAAAGCCGCTCCTTTTCATGGTGTTATTCCTCTTTGCCAAACCAACTCTCCCTGGTCTCTGTTGGTTTGGCTTTTTTTATCTTTGCTCTCGCAAGTGATGTATTTCCCGGCTTTAATCTGCCGATCCGTTGAGCCGAAGCTCGATTTCTTCCCTCACGCTACCGCAATTTAAGGTTTGCACAGAATATCTTTAGGCATCTGCCTGAAACTTTGTTACCATCCCCTGTCTCAATGGGTTTGTGATTTTTACTGCATATGACTTCATCTTATCAGCAACAACTTGATGCCAAAGTTGCACGTATTTCTGCACAGTTTGCCGAATTTAATCCTCCAGCACTGGAGGTGTTTGCCTCGCCTGAACAGCATTTCCGTATGCGTGCAGAATTCCGGATTTGGCATACCGAAGATGACCTGTTTTATGCCATGTTTGAACGCGATGAGCAGCAGAACAAAAAAGTCATTCGAATTGATGAATTTCCAATTGCCGATGCCAGCATCAACCAGTTAATGCCGGTACTGCTGAATGCCTTAAAAGCAGAACCGCTGTTATCCAATCGCCTGTTTGAAGTGCATTTTCTGGCGACCTTAAAAGGTGAAATGCTGGTTTCACTGATTTATCGCTGTCCATTAACTGCAGAGTGGGAAGCGCTGGCCAAACAGCTGGCCGAGCAACTGCAGATTAAGATTATTGGCCGGAGCCGTGGCCAGAAACTGGTGCTGAGCGATGAGTTTGTGGTGGAAGAACTGCAAGTCTTTGAGCGCCAATATCAATACAAACAGATTGAAAGCAGCTTTACCCAGCCGAATGCACGTGTTTGCCAGCACATGCTGGAATGGGCCTGTACAGCTGCCGGACACGCCAATCAGGATCTGTTAGAGCTGTACTGTGGCAATGGTAACTTTACCCTGCCGCTGTCGACCCGTTTTAATCGCGTCTTAGCCACAGAACTGGCCAAATCTTCAGTCTATGCGGCGCAGTGGAATATTGAGCAGAACCAGATTGACAATATTCAGGTGGCGCGTTTATCTGCCGAAGAATTTACCCAGGCCTACAACGGCGAGCGTGAATTCCGCCGTTTGCAGGAAGCCGGCATTGAGATGTCCAGCTATCAGTTTGATACCGTGTTTGTGGATCCACCACGTGCTGGTATTGATGCCGAAACCTTAAAACTGTTGCAGCGTTTTGAGCGGATTATTTATATCTCCTGTAATCCGGATACGCTGCATGACAATTTGCAGACTTTGGCCAGCACCCACAAGATCACCCAATTTGCCCTGTTTGACCAATTCCCTTATACCCATCATGTGGAATCTGGTGTCTTACTGGAAAAGATCTAAAACAATTTGTTTCAAATTATATTATTCAGCCCGAAAAGGAAGATTTTTTAATCTTCCTTTTTTCTTATAAAAATAAGCAACTTAGTTATAATCAAGGCTTATAGCCATCATAATTACGTTTAAACTGTTACAAGCTATCGAAATTTCTAGAGTCTGTTTGCTGCTTTTATCACTTTAGTCGACTTGCATTAATTTTTAAATTGGCTATATTTCGAGCTATGTTAGGTTGCAAATGAAGGCTCTATGAGTTTTTGGCAAAAGCTGTTCGCTCAGGAACAGCAAAACGAGCATAAGAATCAGATTGCTTGTGTTGAAAATGATTGCTCTTGTAAGACAAATGAACAGCTTCTTGAAGCTTTAGCAAAAGCGACAGATGAAGATGTGATTATCGGTATTAAAAAGGTTCTCGCTTCGCGCGGCTATAGCCGTAAAGAGTTGAATGAACTTCAACATTTACCCCTGCAATAGCAGAGTCTGACCACAGAAAAAGGCATTTAGAATTTCTAGGTGCCTTTTTTATTGGTCTCATTTTAATCAGATTTCTTAGTTTTGAAATTTTTTTCATGTATGCTCAAGGGCTTAGATCAGTCTTGATCGTATTTTTAATTCAATACATAACAATAAGGATACCGCTATGAATAACAAAATGATCGGCGCTCTTACCCTTCCACTGCTCTGCCTGGCCCTCACAGGCTGCGACCGTATGCCGGCAGAATGTGAAGAAGCCTGGGACAAGATGGACAGCTTGAGCACAAAAATGGGGCTTTCGGAAGAACAACGTCAATTCCAGAAAAAACAGTTTGAGGCCGGAATCAAAGAAATGTCGACTGAAGATGCCAAACGCCTCTGCAGCCAGCAAAACCAGACCCTGGGCATTATTGGCCAGTAGATTTTTCTGGCTCAGTCGCGCAGGCTGAATCATCAATATACGCCAGCATCGGGCCAACTGCGCGGTACTGGCGATGGCGTTTTAAGGCCGCAATATACACAGAAGATACTGAACCATCCAAGTACAGCGCATTCGGTGTCTTAAGCTGCTGCTGAAACAGCCGGGCAAAGTCATAAAAATTTATTGGCTGCTGGCTGATCACAAAATACAGGGTGGCGTCTTTCAGCCCAACGCCATTGCGGATTTTTCTGGAATCGGAATCCGGAATAAAGTTTGGGTTAATTTTTCCGTCAATCACCAGTATCGGGCCAGATTGGGTGGCATATTTCGGTTGCACATTGGCCTGCTGATACTGCTGGGTGGTCATCAACAGTGGATGCTTGTCCCAGGCCAGTACCCCATTCGGCTGAATCAGAAAATTGCCCCAGCCTTGGGTCTGGGTATTTAACTGGCTTACCCTCTTGCCCTCTTCAATATACAGCCCGACGGGTGCATAATCGGCATGGAACATCCCGGCATTCATGGCAAATTCCAGCTGCTGGCACGGTTGCAGATCATCCTGGAGCGCAGTGAAATAACGATAGGGCTGCTGTGCTGTATTCTTTAATACCAGCTTCAGCTGCGCCATTGATCGGATTTCCGTGACATCAAAATCACCCAGCGTATGTTTCAGCTGCCAGCTGTAGATTTGCGGCTGTGCCTGTGCCCAGTTTGCACTGCAAGCACCCAGCAGAATCAGCAGTTTTAACAGCGGTTTGGCAGTAACTCGTGCAAAGTACTGTCCTAACTTTTTCATTGCATCTGTTCCCTGTTCATCGTTGTATAATTCAGCCATTCTTGTCGCCACCCTGTCGATTCTTGTGCCAAGAAGCAGTACACTAGAGCTTTAAAATACACCTGTCACTTTACTAATGTCACAATGCTCAAGCAGAACACACGGTTCCCTTTAGGGGCGCATCTGATTGTCAAACATTTCGGCTACACCCACCACGGGATTTATGCCGGACGTGGTCGTGTTATTCATTATTCCGGTTTTGCGCATTTATTTAAAAAACATCCCATCGAAATCACCAGCCTGGACAAGTTCAGTCATGGAAAACCGGTGCATGTGCAGCATTATGATCAACCCAAATATAAAGGCCGTAAAGTGGTGCGCCGGATGCGTTCACGGATGCATGAAAATAATTATCACCTGATTATCAATAACTGCGAACATTTATGCACCTGGGCCATTACCGGCGTGGAAAGCAGTCCGCAAGTCTTCCGGATGATGAACCGCTTAACCACCATTGGTTATGTCAGCTCCTTAATGAGCTATATGAACAGCATGATGCTGACCCTGACCACCACCTGTTTTGCCCTGGTGCTGTATATTAAAAAGAAATTGCGCGACAAAGCCAAAATGCAGATGCCGACCCATCTGTTTTATAAACGCGATGAAAAGAAATAACACACCGGATCATCTGTAAATCAAATTTTTTTTTAATTTAACGTGCTACTTCCTTTCAACGTTTACTTTCCATTTTCAACACCGCATAAAAAAGCCCACTGAGTCCAGCAGGCTTTTTCAATCATCTAGCAAAATGCGCTTTTATTTGCCCGGTTTGAAGCTGTCTTTTAAGTCCAGAATACGGTTAAACACTGGCGTTTCGCTGGAATGATCATACTGATCCGCCACGAAATAACCTTCACGTTCAAACTGGAAACGATCTTCTGCTTGCGCTTGCGCTAAAGCCGGCTCAATAACCGCTTGTACCACTTTCAATGAGTCCGGATTCAGATTCGCCAGGAAGTCATCGCCGACTTCTGGGTCAGATTCGGTGAACAGACGGTCGTAAATACGCACTTCAGCTTTCACGCCTTTAGTGGCAGATACCCAGTGAATCACGCCTTTTACTTTACGGCCTTCCGGATTCTTACCTAAAGTTTCAGGGTCGATTGAACATTTCAGCTCAATAATTTCACCCTTGTCATCTTTAATGATTTCGTCGCACTTGATCACATAAGCATGACGTAAACGCACTTCACCGCCCGGAATCAGACGTTTAAAGCCTTTCGGTGGCTCTTCTTCGAAATCTTTACGGTCAATATAGATTTCAGAGGTTAGCGGAATGACACGCTCGCCCATATCTACGTTTGGATGACGCGAATGAGTCAGATCCATTTCTGCTGGCAGATTGGTTAACGTCACTTTTAATGGATTCAGCACGGCCATACCACGCGCTGCGGTATTTTCTAGCGACTGACGGATGCAGTATTCCAGCATTGCCACATCGACAATCCCGTCAGACTTCGACACACCAACGCGCTTACAGAAATCACGCAAGCCTTCCGGAGTAAAGCCACGACGACGCATACCCACTACAGTTGGCATACGCGGGTCGTCCCAACCCTTAACAAAACCACCTTCCACCAGACGGCGCAGCTTACGCTTTGAGGTAATGGTGTAATCGACGTTTAAACGGCTGGATTCATACTGACGTGGTACCGCCGCTGATTTTACCTTTTCCACCACCCAGTCATAGAACGGACGGTGATCCTGGAATTCAAGCGTACACAGTGAATGAGTAATGCCTTCAATCGCATCGGATAATGGATGCGCATAGTCGTACATTGGGTACATTTTCCATTTGTCACCAGTCTGGTGATGCTTGGAATGCAGCACGCGATACAAAATTGGGTCACGCATATGTACGTTTGGCGATGCCATATCAATTTTGGCACGTAATACCGCCTGGCCTTCGCCCAGCTCACCATTACGCATCTGTTCAAAACGCGCCAGGTTGTCTTCTACAGACGCATCACGGTACGGTGAGTTTTTACCCGGCTCGACAAATGAACCACGATTCAGCTTGATTTCTTCAGGAGTTTGCAAATCGACATAGGCATCACCCTGTTCAATTAACTGCACCGCCCAGCTATACAACTGGTCAAAATAGCTCGACGCATAGCGTGGCTCGCCATTCCAGTTAAAGCCCAACCATTTCACGTCGTTGGCAATACCATCTACATATTCTTGTTCTTCGGCATCCGGGTTGGTATCGTCAAAACGTAAGTTACATAAACCGTTAAATTCTTCGGCAATCCCGAAATTCAGGCAAATTGCTTTCACGTGACCAATATGTAAGTAACCGTTCGGTTCTGGTGGGAAACGTGTGATCACTTTTTCAGTACGGCCTGCGGCCAGATCATCGGTAATGACCTGACGTATAAAATCTAAGCCCGGCTGTTGTTCTTGCTGCGCAGCATCGACAGAGGCATGGTTACTTGGTGTCGGGGTGTTAGGCAGAGATGAAACAGCATCATTCGGCTTCATAGTTAATAAATCACTTCTAGATAAAAATTTAGGATAATTAAAACGCTATTCCCACTTTTTAACAAAGAAAATAACGTTTTTACTTGCCTTGTAGTTTACAGTTTGCTTATGCTTCTCTCAACCAAAAAACCCATGGCTTTTTTGTCCATGATTAGGAGATAACACAATGAGTTTTCCTCAAGTCGAATTAAACACCAACAAAGGTCGTATTGTTCTTGAGCTTAACACTGAAAAAGCACCTAAAACTGCTGAGAACTTCCTTCAATACGTTCGTGACGGTTTCTATGATGGCGTAATTTTCCACCGTGTCATCGATGGTTTCATGATTCAAGGCGGCGGCTTTGATGAAAACTTCAAAGAGAAAGCAACCCGTGATTCAATCGAAAACGAAGCAGACAACGGTCTGAGCAATGACGAAGGGACCATTGCAATGGCGCGTACCCAGGCTCCGCACTCTGCATCTGCTCAATTCTTCATTAACGTGAAAAACAACTCCTTCCTGAACCACACGGGCAAAACTGCACAAGGTTGGGGTTATGCCGTATTTGGTAAAGTGGTTGAAGGTATGGACGTAGTTGCTGAAATCAAAGGCGTACGTACAGGCAACCGTGGTTACCACGCTGATGTTCCACTAGAAAATGTGGTGATTGAATCTGCCAAGATCATTTCTGAATAAGAATCCCTCTCAACCTCCCTTTATTTAAGAGCGTTGGGAGATTCCAAGGAAAAGATTGTGACCTATCTGTTTATTTCAGATTTACATTTGTCACCTGATCACCCTCGACTCGTTCGGGGGTTTTTAGATTTATTACGTGCTTATCAGGATCAAAACACCCAGCTGTATATTTTAGGCGACTGGTTCAATGCCTGGATTGGCGATGACTACACCGCCCCTTGGCTGGATGAAATTGTCAGCGCTTTAAAACAGTTTAATGCCGCAGGCAATCAGCTGTATTTTCAGGTCGGCAACCGCGATTTCGCACTGCATGAGGTTTTTTTACAGCAGTTTAACGGGCAATTATTACCTGAAATTGACACCCTCACTATTGGCCAGACCCGTTATCGTCTGGAACATGGCGATGCCTTGTGCACCGATGATGTATCCTATCAGCGCTTTAAAAAAGTTATCCGTCATCCGCTCGTGCTGCGTATGTTAAGAAAAACTCCGCTGTCCTTTCGCAGCAAACTGGCCAACGGTTTTCGCAAACAAAGCCGCGCTTCTAAAGAAGTTAAATCGTATGAAGTGATGGATGTGAGTCCGGCTGCGGTAACGCAGGCTTTGGCCGAGGTGGATGTACTGATTCATGGTCATACCCATCGACCAGCCATCCATGAGCTGAATGGCAAAAAGCGGATTGTACTGGGGGACTGGCGTGCGCATGAGGCACTGATTCTGGAAATTGATCCTGAACAGCCTACCACTCACCTGCAACTGAAACGCTGGACCTATTAAGCAGCAGGTGGATGACTATAAATCCCCACCTCCTGCATCATCTGTCAGGTTAATAATGACCGCTTAATACCCCCCTTCAGGTTTTACCCAGCTCGCTCCGGTTTTATATTTGGCCAGCAGCTCACGCAAGGAATTCATTAATACGCTGGTATCGACACCGACAGCGACAAATTCGGTACCCAGTTCAATATATTTTTGCGTCACGTCATGTTGAGTCGATAAAATCCCGGCCGCTTTACCCGATGCGCGAATTCGTTGAATTGCATCAACCACTGCGTTTTGCACGTCAGGATGGTTCGGATTGCCTTCATAACCCATAGTGGCAGATAAATCTACTGCGCCAATAAATACCCCATCAATGCCCTCGACTTTTAAGATGTTATCCAGATTTTCCAGCCCTGTAACTGACTCAATCTGAATCAGCAAACAGATATTTTCATGTGCAGTGGCATAATAATCCGGAATACTGTTCCAGCGTGTGGCACGTGCCAAAGCCGCACCTACACCGCGAATCCCTTCCGGTGGATAACGCACTGCTTTAACCATCAGTTCGGCCTGCTCCACGGTTTCCACCATCGGAATCAATAAGGTTTGTGCGCCAATATCCAGCAACTGTTTAATAAGCTGCACACTGCCAATTGGCGGACGGACCACCGCCTGTGACGGATAGGCCGCAATACTTTGCAGCTGGGCCAGTGTGGTTCTTAAATCACTGGGCGCATGTTCCCCATCAATCAGCAACCAGTCATAACCGGCATTGGCCGCAATTTCAGTGCCATAGGCATCGGCCAGACCGACCCATAAACCAATCTGCTGCTGGGTTTTTAATTTATGTTTAAAGTGATTACGATAGTCCATCGACAGGCTCGCTATAGTCCACACCTGTCTCCATTAAATGCCGATTTTTAAAAATTGCCAATATTCAAAACCGCTGTTGTGATTTGATTTAACACTTAATCGGGCAATAACTGAAAATACGATGACCACATTTTAAGGTTAATTTTGACAATAAAATTGCAGCGAATATGCCATCAAAGCCGTCAAAATGGCGTATGATGCTGAAGGTTCAGCCTTTCTCAATTTATCCTTATTGCTGGAGTATCTTTATGGATTTGCTCGACGTCGTACGCAGCCGCTATACCACCAAAGCCTATGATCCTGCAAAAAAAATTCCTCAAGAGCAGTTTGAACGCTTTCTCGAAATTCTCCGTTTTACCCCCTCTTCTATTAATATCCAGCCTTGGCATTTCTTTATTGCCGAGCATGATGCAGCCAAGCAGCGCATTGCCAAAGCCCTGGTCGGGAAATATGCCTACAATGCGCCTAAAGTCTTAGATTCTTCTCACACCATTTTGTTCTGTACCAAAGCCGATATTAGCGATGAACATCTGGACAATTTGTTGCAGCAAGATGATGTCAGCGGCCGTTTTAAAGATGCCAGCGCCAAGCAGGGCCAGAAAGACAGCCGTAGCGGATATGTGGATTATTACCGCAATGAAAAAGGTGATATTCAGCGCTGGGCCGAAAACCAGACCTTTATTGCCTTGGGTCAGATGTTACTGGCTGCCGGTATTGAAGGTGTAGATGCCACCCCGATTGGCGGCTTTAATGAACAGATTCTGACAGAAGAACTAGAATTACAGGACAAGGGTTTAATTCCATCGGTGCTGCTGACCTTGGGCTATCGCAGTGAGCAGGACTTTAATGCTAAACTTCCCAAGTCACGCCTGAATAAAGATGAAATTTTCACCAAATTGTAAGAACTACATTACATAATACAGGGACGAAAGTCCCTGATTTCGGCTTGATTTTTGCTTTCCCTTTCACAACACAATAATAATAGACCGGAGAAGAAAGATGTCTATCCTTGCCCAGCTCCCAATGAAGTTTGAATGTCGTCAATGCAATAAACTGTATTTACATCAATATCAGCAGGAAAAACGCCATTATCCTCATTGTCCGAGCTGCCAGAAAGCCGGTCTGTTACTGGGCATTGCCGAACTTCAGGACCTGATCAAACATCCGCTGATTTTTGCTGCCAGCTTCATCAAATTCAAGCCGTCATCGCATAAGCTAAACACATCACACTGATGATGCCCAGACCCAGCCCGATGGCGGTGCTGGGTTTTAATTTTTCTTTAAAGAACAGCAAACCGCTGATTACCCCTAAAATTACCACCAGAATATTCATGCCAGCAAATACAACCGCCGGTGAATCTTTTAAAGCCATATGCGCCTTGACATAAAACGCGATATTGGCAAAATTCAGCATCCCCAAAATTAAGCCTGCCGCTATATTTTTGCCACTGCCCCAGCTTTTATGCTGAATCAGAATATACCCCAACGATAAAATAAAAGCGCAGATGAACATTAGGTTCAATACCAGCGCAAACTGCAGGCCTAAACCGGTGGTGTATTTCAGCAACACATCAATCAGCGCATAACCGACCCAGACCAAAGCCAGATACAGCATACCCGCCTGGGCGGACGATGAACCGCCACGATGCGAATATAAAATACACAGTACCGCTGCAATCCCCAGCGCAATCCCGACAATTTTCAGGCTATTAAACTGTTCCTGGAAAATAAAATAGGCCGCAGTTAAAGACAGCACCACCGACAGCCGCTGGGCAATTTCGGTTTTTAAAATTCCGGCAGTTTGTAATGCTTTGGCTAAAAACAGGAATACGCTTGGCAATAATACCCCTAAAGCCAGAATCAGCAGCCACGGCGTGTCGGTGAGGGACAGCTGTTGTACATTAGGCTGAAACCACCAAAAACACAGCACACTGGCCGAGGCATAATTCCAGCTGATCATCTGCAAAGGTGAATAGCCGCGGTTCTTTGCGACTTTCAAGAGAATCGACACCACCACACTACAAATGGCCGCTGCTAAAATCAGTTCCATGATCCACTCTTATCTGTATGCATTATTTGATCTGCTCTGCTGCACTATAGCGGTTCAGATACAGAAAAGCCCACGCAATGTGGGCTTTTTTTATAAATACTTCACTAGGAATTATTTATAACGATCTACCATTTTCTCTAAAGAAATTGGACGGATCTTGTCGGCATTGCCCGCAGTACCAAACGCTTCATAACGTGCAACACAAATATCTTTCATTGCATCGACAGTTTTAGCGAAGAATTTACGTGGGTCAAACTCGCTTGGTTTTTCAGCCATGAAGCGACGCATTGCACCAGTAGAGGCCAGACGCAAGTCGGTGTCGATGTTAATTTTACGTACACCGTGCTTAATCGCTTCAACCAGCTGCTCAACAGGTACACCATAAGTTTCCTTGATGTCACCGCCATACTGGTTAATGACTGCCAGCCATTCTTGTGGCACAGAACTTGAACCGTGCATCACCAGATGCGTATTTGGCAGCGCCGCATGAATTTCTTTAATACGGTCAATCGCCAGAATATCGCCTGTAGGTGGACGGGTGAATTTGTATGCACCGTGTGAAGTACCCACTGCAATTGCCAGTGCGTCTACATTGGTGTCTGCTACGAAAGAACGTGCTTCTTCAACTGAAGTCAGCAATTGAGAGTGATCCAGTACACCTTCTGCACCGACACCATCTTCTTCGCCGGCCATACCTGTTTCAAGGCTGCCCAGACAACCGATTTCACCTTCAACAGAAACGCCACATGCGTGCGCCATTTGTACCACACGACGGGTCACATCTACGTTGTATTCATATGAGGTTGGGGTTTTACCATCTTCACCCAGTGAACCATCCATCATGACTGATGAGAAGCCCAGCTGGATAGAACGTTGACAGACGTCAGGACTGGTACCGTGATCCTGGTGCATCACCACCGGAATGTGTGGCCATTCTTCAATTGCAGCCAAAATAAGATGACGTAAGAATGGTGCGCCTGCGTACTTACGGGCACCTGCAGATGCCTGTACGATTACAGGTGAATTCGTCGCATCTGCGGCCAACATGATTGCGCGCATTTGTTCT
This sequence comes from Acinetobacter sp. Brlt_5, assembly GCF_051949055.1. Lineage (NCBI taxonomy): Bacteria > Pseudomonadati > Pseudomonadota > Gammaproteobacteria > Moraxellales > Moraxellaceae > Acinetobacter > Acinetobacter sp. Brlt_5. Next base: position 9,914 of record NZ_JAYJLP010000013.1, on the reverse strand, counting down.
AAGTTGTTTACGTTAAACGCTGGTACGCCGTATCCGTGTTCACCGGCGTGATCCAATAGCTGGCGCATTGAAATAAGAGCCATAATATCCTCCCAGGTAATGCTGCATATTCTACATGGGGATTTGTTTCAATTCAGCAACAAAACGTCGTATTTAAAAAAAATCCCTGCCAATGCAGGGACTTTTATACAAATTACTACAATTTGTGGAGCATTTAGGATTATTGCGCTTCAGATGCTGGCGCTGCTGCGCTGTCTGGGGTTGCAGCATCTGCTGGTGCATTGGCCACTTCTTCAGGCACATCGGTATTGTTTTCATCAAGTACTGGCTGATCAATTGCATCAATCGCCGCTTGCTGTTCTGCAGAAATTTGCTCTGACGCTACAGCTGCTGATGCATCTGCAGTGGTCGCTGTTGCATTGTCGTCTTTTTTAGCACATGCAGTGAAAGCTAAAGATGCAGCAAGTAACGCGGCAAGAGTTAATTTTTGGTTCATCAGAATATCCTACAACCCGGTGATTTTTGATCATAATATTTCAGAAACATGACAGTTTTATGACTAAAAAATGAAGTGCATAAAAAAGGCTGACCGAGGTCAACCTTTTGTCATCTTGCAAGCGTGAGCGAATTAAGCACGTTCTAGCAATACGGCAACTGCTGGTAAGGTCTTGCCTTCTACAAACTCAAGGAAAGCACCGCCACCTGTAGAGATATAACCAATTTTGTCTGCAACTTCATATTTGTCGATGGCAGCCAAGGTGTCACCACCACCTGCAATTGAGAAGCCTTCTGATTCAGCAATCGCTAAAGACAGGGCTTTAGTCCCTTCACCGAACTGATCCACTTCGAATACGCCAACTGGGCCATTCCAGAGAATCGTTTTAGAAGTTTTCAAGATCTCAGCAAATGCTTTTGCCGTTTCTGGACCAACATCCAGAATCATGTCGTTGTCTGCCACATCTTCTACTTTTTTCACGGTTGCTTTGGCAGCCGCCAGTGAACCCAAGAAGTCATCAAAGTTGATTTCAGATGCATCTGCAACTACCACATCCGTTGGAAGTGGTACAGATACTTTGGCAGCAATGGCTTTGGCTGTGTCGATCAAATCATTTTCACACAGTGATTTACCCACGTTGTAACCCGCAGCGGCCAGGAAAGTATTGGCAATACCACCACCCACGATCAACTGGTCGCAAATGTCAGACAGTGACGTCAGTACATCCAGCTTGGTGGATACTTTAGAACCGGCAACAATCGCCACCATTGGTTTTTCTGGGGTTTGCAGTGCACGGCCCAAGGCATCCAGTTCAGCAGCCAGTAAAGGACCTGCTGCGGCAACTTTAGCAAGACGCGCAACACCTTCAGTTGACGCTTCTGCACGGTGCGCAGTACCAAATGCATCCATTACGAATACATCACACAGCGCTGCATATTTTGCTGCCAGCTCAGGATTGTTTTTCTTTTCACCCACGTTAAAGCGGCAGTTTTCAAGTAACACCACTTGACCTGCTTCTACTTCTACTCCATCCAGATAGTCAGTCAATAATTTGACTTCCTGGCCTAATGCTTCGGTCAGGTAAGCTGCGACAGGCGCAAGTGATTGTTCAGCTTTAGGTTCACCTTCAACAGGACGACCCAGGTGAGAATACACCATTACGGCTGCGCCTTTTTCCAAAGCTGCTTTAATTGTCGGTAAGGCAGCACGTAAACGCGCATCGCTGGTAATCACACCATTTTTCACCGGCACGTTTAAGTCTTCGCGGATCAGAACACGCTTTTGTGCCAGGTCGAGGTCAGTCATACGCTGAAAATTCATGTATAGCTCACTTTTTAGATATTAAAATCGCCAAGATTCTAAATGATTATGCAGAAAAAGGTTAGCTTCTTTTGCAGAAAAGCTAACGATTGCCAAAGTTTTGTTATGATAGAAAAAAAACAGACCTGATAATTTTTATGCCTATGTCTATACATCCAGATCCAACCCTGAACCGTTTAAATGTTTTAGGCGAGCCTTTGGCCAGCTGCTGTTTTGACCCGATTACCGGCTATTTTCGTAATGGCTTTTGCCATACGGCGCCCACGGATCTGGGCCAGCACACTGTTTGTGCACAAATGACCTCGGAATTTCTGAACTTTTCCCAGAAAATTGGCAATGACCTGATCACACCGTTGCCTGAAGTCGAATTTCCGGGCTTAAAACCGGGTGATTTCTGGTGTATTTGTGTGACCCGCTGGGTTGAAGCCTATCAGGCCGGTAAAGCACCACCCGTAAAAATTCAGGCCTGCCATCAGGCGGTACTGTCTTACGTTCCCTTAGATATTTTGATGGAATATGCTGTCTAATGAAGCGTCCGATTATTCTGGCGTCCAGCAGCCAGACCCGTAAAGAGCTGATGGACCGTTTAAAGCTCGACTATCAGTGTATGACACCCGACATTGATGAATCACCGCAAGGTGAAAACCATGCCGATGATCTGGCCAAACGGCTGGCTTTTGAAAAAGCCCAGAGTATTGCCGAGCAATATCCTGAAGCCATTGTGATTGGCTCCGATCAGGTGGCGTGGCGTGAAGGTGCGCCCGATATTTTTATTGGTAAACCGTTAAGCTCGGAAAAAGCCATTCGCCAGCTGCAGGCCAACTCGGACAAAATTGTCTACTTTAGTACTGCGCTGAGCGTACAGCAAAAATCCAGCGGTTTTGAACAGACCCTTGTCGAACACTACAAAGTCAAATTCCGTAAACTGAGTCTGGATGAAATCGAGCGCTATGTGGCACTGGAACAGCCGCTGCATTGTGCCGGCAGTTTTAAATGCGAAAGTCTGGGGATTAGCCTGTTTGAACAGATGATTGGCCAGGACCAGACCACCTTGATGGGCATGCCGATGATTCAGCTGTGCCAGATTCTCCGCCAGCTTAATCTGCAGATTCCCTAAACACGGTAATGCAATACCCAAAATGATCAGGCGCCTGTCCTGATCATTTTTTGCGCCACCTTTTCCCTTCTGCCACTTTTCTAAATTTCCTTAAGATGAAGTTCATCACTTGCACCACCGCACAACTCAAGGGACAATAACAGCTAAATTTATGTTGTAGTTATTTGACATGTCTCAACCTTTAGACGTTTTAGGCGGAATCACCGCTGAACAATTCCTTGCCGAATATTGGCAAAAAAAACCGCTGCTGGTGCGTAATGCTCTGCCTGAAATTGCCAATATTCTTGAGCCGAGTGATGTCATGGAGCTGGCACTGGACGAAAATATCAGCGCCCGCTTAATTAAACAGAAAGATCGTGATCCCAACCAGTGGTCCGTAAAATCTTCACCGCTATTAAAAGCCGATTTCCAGAAAATGCCAAAGCTGTGGACGCTGCTGGTCCAAGCGGTAGATCACTACTCTTTTGATCTGGCGGAACTGTGGAAAAAATTCCCGTTTATTCCGCAGTGGCGCCGTGATGACATTATGGTGTCATATGCGCCAAAAGGCGGTTCGGTCGGCAAACACTTCGACTTCTATGATGTATTTCTGGTGCAGGGCTATGGTCATCGCCGCTGGCAACTGGGCCAGATGTGTGATGCCGAAACCGAATTTGTTCCAGGCCAGCCGCTGAAATTACTGCCAGAAATGGACGTCAATTTTGATGAAGTGCTGGCACCAGGTGACCTGCTTTACGTACCACCAGGTTTATCGCACTATGGCGTGGCCGAAGATGACTGCCTGACCTTCTCTTTCGGTTTCCGTATGCCAAATATCAGCGACATGATGGATCGCGTCAGTGACAAGTTTTCTGACAACCAGTTGCTAAAAAATCCGTTGCAAGATCTGATCCGCGACCAGATCAGCCCGATTGGACAAATTACCCAGCCGGAACTGGAATATTTAAAAGCCGAATTGCTGGCACAACTGCACAACTCGACCGTGTTGGAAGATGCCATCATGAGCCTGATGTCAGAGCCAAAATATCCAGACAATATTCCAGAAGCAGAAGAAATTGGTACTGGCGATCTGGAAGATGCGCTAGATCAGGGCTATCAACTGATTTTAGAACCGGCTTCACGCCTGCTCTATACCGAAGAAGATGGCGAGTTACTGTTCTGGGCCAACGGTGAAGGTCTGTATATTTCGGATGAGTTTGCGTCGCTACTGAAGCAGATTGCTGATGGTGAACTCGTCGAGCTGAATGAAGACCTGTACCATGAAGACATTCTGGAAGATGTGGCCCAGTTACTCAATGATTCTGTGCTGATGCTGCTGCCTGCCGAAGATGCAGAAGATGAGGCCGAATAAGGGCCTAATCCTGAGGTGATACCACTAAAATCGCCTTGATTAAGGTATAACCGGGTGTAGAGTTCACCTTTAACTCTGCACCTATCCGCGCCAGACGCAGCTTCATACTGCGTACGCCAATACTCATCCCATGATCGAGCACCCCATGGGTATCAAAACCAATTCCATCATCCTGAATACTTAAACATAAAGTCTGTTCATCGGGAAAATCTAGCGTCACCTGTACATGCTTGGCCTGACTGTGCTTCACCACATTGGTCAGACTTTCTTCCAGCACCCGCATCAGGTTCAGACATTGCAGCGGTGTCGGTTGCACCACCCATTCACTGGCAATATTCCAGGTGGCCCGCATCTCAACTTCATCCATGAGCTGGCTGAACCGATGACGCACCGGCGCAATCCACAACACCGGCGTTTCCGGCACTTTGGCACCAATTGAGGAACCACTGTCAATAATTTGCCGCAAATCATCACGCAGTAATTTCAAGATCGACAGAAACTGGCGGTTACTCATGGGCTGCTCGCTCTGGTCGACCATAATCATCGAGCGTACCAGCGAAGCACCCAAGCCATCATGCAAATCATGCGAAAGATGAATCCGCTCCTGCAAACGCACATTTTCCAATTCCAGATAATGCTTTTCCGACATGCTCTGTTTTAAGTCTTCACGAACCTCAAACACGCGATATTCAAGTTGCTGGTTAAACTGCTCAATTTTCTGCATGCTTTTGGTGGTGCGAATCCCGAGAATTAAGGCAATAAACAGCGTCACCACCGGTGAGGTATACGGCGATAAGGGCTGTAAATCGGTATCAAACGGTGCAGCCAAAAGTGCAATATCTAAAGCGGCAAAAATAATAATCAGGCTTAAACAGATCACCAGCAGGATATTTTCTACACGTGGTACGCGGAAGGTTAAACGCAGCAGGTACAGGAAAACCCCGAAAAATAACAGGCTATAGCCTAAAAATACCAGCCCGAAAACGGTTTGTGCATAATCGAGCGGCGTCACGAAAATCCCCAAAATCACCGCCACCGAACAGATAAAGGCGGTTTCTTCCAGTATCGGAAATTTTTTATCAACAAAACGCAGTAAATAGACAATAAACGACAGAATATACAGCACAAAAAAGGCGATATTGGCCTGTGCCGCTATCAGCGTATTCGGGAAGGGATAGGTTTCTGTACTAATAATATTGGAGACAAATAACAGCCACAGCAAACAGCTTAAGGCAAACCAGCCATAACTGACTTCTTTACGCCGAAACAGCCAGATCACCAGACACAACACACCCAAGGTCGCCGATAAAATTGCATTAATCACAAATAAGGTACGACGATCCCAGATCTGTTGCTGATATTCCGTATAACTGTTATAGACATTATGGAAGGAAACATCACCAAGACCGGCAGATTGAAAGGCATAGCCCCGCACATAAACTAAAATTTCATTCTGGTCGGGACGCAGGCCGCTAATCGGTAAAATCCAGTAGCGTGGCATATTCCAGCTTTTGGAGAGTGGTTCTTCCAGATGCCGGTTTGACCAGATTAAATCGCGGTTTAAAAACACCGCACCCGCACTGTTTAAATAATTAATAGAAAATACTATCGACTGATCCAGCACGGCCGGTTCCTGACAGGACCAGTTCCAGACAATTTTGTACCACACCCCACCGTTATAATCCGGCCAGCGTTCACTCCAGCGATCAGGCAACGTCACAGGTTGCCATCCTGTATGTGGATGGCTATGAATATCCGGTGTCTGTACGGTGCTGACCGACTGAATATTAACCTGACAATACGGGTCTATGGCATAGCTTTGCTCTGCATACGCACTCGATAGACAAAGATAAAGACAACAGCCGCACCAAAACTGGAGCAATCTGTAGATCATAAAATGCCTAATGAGCGCGCTGTACTGACTGCCTTGGTACGTTTACTCACCGAGAGCTTGCGATAAATATGCTTGATATGACTTTCCACGGTATACCGCGACACAAACAGCTGCTCGGCAATTTCCCGATTACTCAGGCCCTGCGCGACCAGATTTAGAATTTCATGTTCACGGTTGGTCAGCTGTTCAATATCTTCATCGGGCTGTTTAAACGGCTTGGCAATTTCCTGCGGCTTCTGTACTGAAATCTGTGACAGTATTTCCCGGGCAATAAAGGGATCAATCGGTGCGCCGCCTCTTAAAATACTGCGGATGGCCATGATCACTTCAGTATCGTCGCGTTCTTTTAACACATAACCGGTAGCGCCCGCCTGAATGGCCGAAAACAGGCTGTTTTGCGTACTCCAGGCCGAAATCACCAAAATTAGTACACTGCTGTCTTTGGCCCGAAGCTGTTCAATCAGTTCAATTCCATTGCCATCTGGCAACCCCAAATCGACCAGCGCCAAAGACACCGGCTGTTCTTCAATTTTCTGTAATGCTGCTTTTAAATGGCTAACAAAAATCAGCATGTCATTGCTGTAGCCCATTTCAAGGAGGATATGTCTGAGGCGTGACTGAATCATGGGTTCATCTTCCACAATCAGCACAGGGGCCGGTAATATTGATTCTGTAATGTCCACTGTCTTCCCCGATCTTTTAACTTTCAATATAGCGATATTATTAAACGGTTCTCTATCCCTAGAATTAAGGAATTTCAGAGTGTTAGCACTGTTATTTTTATGATTTCAGCATAGCAGCTATTTTTTAATTTTTATAGATTTCATTGCTCATTTTTAAGCTGTGCTAAAGCCCTTGCCAAATTTCACAAATCATTACTTGTATGCCCTATTCAGAATCTGCACAGTAATACTAGATTGAATTCACAATGGAAAAATCATAACAATGCCAAGTCCAGCCCAAGCCATTCGCCATAAACTTTTAAATACGTTCTTCTCCCGTCACTCGGTCTGGTTTGCCTGTATTTTAATTGCGCTGGGGATTACATGGCTTAGGCTATTTTATGAGCCACATTATATTTATTATTTTCTGTCCGATAGCGTAATTAACTCGCTCTGGCTAATCACCACGCTGCTGAGTCTGGTCGGTCTGTATGATGTGATTCAGACCAAGCATTCCATTCTGAAAAACTACCCGATTATGGGTCATTTCCGGTTTATTTTTGAAGATTTCCGCCCCGAAATTCGCCAGTATTTTATTGAGGCCGATCAGGATGCCCAGCCTTTTTCCCGCATGCAGCGCAGTCTGGTCTATCAACGTGCCAAAAATGAAAATGCCGATAAACCGTTTGGCTCGATTTTGGATGTGTACGAAGCCGATTACCGTTTTATTGTGCATTCCTTGCGCCCCTGCCCACCGGCTGATCCAAAAACCTTTCGGATTCATATTGGCAATGAACAATGCAGCCAGCCTTATAATGCGTCGATTTTAAATATTTCTGCCATGAGTTTTGGCAGCCTGAGTGCCAATGCCATCCGTGCCTTAAATAAAGGCGCCAAACTCGGTAGCTTTTATCATGACACTGGTGAAGGCAGCCTTAGCCCGTATCATCTGGAATATGGCGGTGATATTGTCTGGCAAATTGCCAGTGGCTACTTTGGTTGCCGCACCGCAGAAGGTTTATTTGATCCGGAAAAATTTGCCCGTCAGGCCGGTAATCCGAATATCAAGATGATTGAACTCAAACTCTCTCAAGGTGCCAAGCCGGGCCATGGCGGTATTTTGCCGAAACATAAAATCTCAGAAGAAATCTCGCAGATTCGTGGTGTGCCACGTGACCGCGATTGTGTATCGCCATCGCGCCATCCAAGCTTTAGTACCCCAATTGAAATGCTGCAGTTTTTACAGCAGTTACGCGATTTATCGGGTGGTAAACCGGTGGGCTTTAAACTATGTATTGGTCAGCCCTGGCAATTTATGAGTATCGTCAAAGCCATGCTGGTGACCAAAATTGTGCCTGACTTTATTGTGGTGGATGGCTCGGAAGGCGGTACCGGTGCCTCCCCGATTGAGTTTAGTGACTATATTGGTACGCCGCTGCGTGAAGGCTTACTATTTGTGCATAACACTTTGGTTGGCGCCGGCCTGCGCAGTAAAATCAAGCTCGGGGCCAGCGGTAAAATTATCAGTGCCTTTGATATTGCCAGTACCTTTGCCTTAGGCGCAGACTGGGTCAATTCAGCCCGTGGTTTTATGTTTGCCGTTGGCTGTATTCAGGCGCAAAGCTGTCATACCAACCAATGTCCGGTCGGTGTCGCCACACAAGATAAAGACCGTCAAAAAGCGCTACATGTACCCTCCAAAGCAGAACGGGTCTATAACTTCCATAAAAATACCATGCATGCCCTGTCGGAAATGATTGCGGCAGCCGGTTTAAAACACCCGGCCGACATTCGTGCCCATCATCTGGCGCAGCGGATTAACGACCGGGAAATTAAAAACTATGCCCAGCTGCATTTCTGGTTGAAAGAAGGCGAATTACTGAGCTGTGAAAATAAAGATGAAGAAAACTTTTATTTCCGTATGTGGAATTTGGCCAAAGCGGAAGAATTTTAAAAAAAGAGGCTCAGGCCATTGCTGTCCCACAATTTTTCACAAGAGGAAGCTCATTTGAGCTTCCTCTTGTTTTATGGGTATTTTATCGGGTGAAAATAAAGTGTGTGATTCATAGAGATCGTTTCAATTTAGCGATCTCTAAATCCATCTTGTAATTGGCGTGTTGAATCCGTTCATTGGATGGGTTGTATTGCTTCTGGACCTCATCAGAGAAAGGGGTTTCTTCACATAATTCAAAGTACCTTTCCATCGGTGTTTTACCTTTCAAAGCTGAATGTGGTCTCATCCAGTTATAGTAATGCTGCCATTCGGCTAGCTTGTCTTGGATATCTTCAGAATTAATATCGACAGTAGCGTAGAACTCAGATTTATCAGTCTTTTGAGAACGCTCTACCTTGCCATTCAAATGAGGTGAACCTGGTTTATTTGGCCTAAATTTGATTCCATGCTGCATCAATTTTTTCTGTACTTTTTCAGCAAAAAATTCCCGCCCACGATCGGTCTGTATTCGCTGTATGGGAAAAGGCATTTCTTCAATTACGCAGTCTAAAAAGTCGAGCGTATTCGCCGCTGTTCGGCGTTTATATATCCTTAAAACCCGATATCGTGTGCAGTCATCGATAGATGTGTACTGATATAGCCCAGGACCCAGTTTACAGGTATCCATTTGAATTCTATCGCCTGGTAGTGGGCGTTCATAACGAATGAAATCTGCTTTACGACGGAATTTTTTAATTGGTTTGACTTGATGGGTGGATAGTACTTTATGGATAGTCGCTAAGGACAACGAGACTCCGTGCAGCCTCATCAATTCTGTTTGCAAACGTCGAGCACCCAGATTTCTAGCCGAGCGTATTTCCAATATTAAGGCCTCTAGCTCAGCATTGATTTTAGTATTTGGAGATTTTAATGGGCGTTTACTCTGACTACTTAATCCATCAATACCTTGATCAGAATATCGTTTCCACCACTTGCGTAATGTTGGTCTAGAAATGCCACATCTCCGACAGACTAGGCCAGCATCATTGGTCTCTTCAAATAATTTAACCCATACGAGTCTTTGTTGAATTTCTCTGTTCATAGACACCAATTATATTGAAATGATGTCTATGAATCACAC